>JAEEYN010000011.1 GCA_016288175.1 Bacillota bacterium
TTGAAGTCGTCATCTTCGAACGCCATGAAGTCGACAAGCTGATTATCTTCAATCTTATATGCCTTGGTTATGTGCTCTTCATAAAAGCCGAGCTGTCCGACGTAGATATCGCCCTCCGGCGTCACCTTGAATGATCTCGTGTAAAATTCATCATCGTCAGCAGGTATATCTGCAACAACAGATAATTGCTCTTCGTTTATATCGTACTCCCAGATAATAATCTCGTATTCTTCGCCGGTATGGTTGGAAAGGAGATAGAGCTTATCGCCTGCGCAGTACGCGAGCACGTTCCCGCTGAGGCTGTCAAAGGCCTCGAATTCAAGCACCGGCTTTTGCTTTGACGCATCATGGGTTTCGTAATCACATACTGTGAGCCTGTAACGTTCCATCGGGACGCCGCCCCTGACCATTTTGCCCCTCCATTCCAAGAACACCTTGCCTCTGTGGAAAAATGTCCTTACAAGCAGCATACCGTCGCTTTCAGGCTCGGGTATGGTCATGAACAGCTCTTTTTCGGATGAATCGGGGTTCATCCGGTATATGTCTCTCTTTTCCTTGCCGGTTCTTGACAGCAGCCAGTAAAGCTTGCCGTCATACTGCCAGACAACGGGCACCGCCGAGGGGGCTCCGCCGCAATCGTTGGAGTTATGCTCACACTCCGGCTTGTTGCATAACACCCCGCTGTCGCCGGACGTCTTGTCATAATAATAAAAATATCCGCTCTTATAGTCATGCCATATGAAAGCATTGTCAAGCTCGGTTATGCAACACGGAGCATTCAGATATCGGTTGTCCGCGTCGGTCTCCGGGTTAAAAAGAAAAGATGCTGCATTATCCTCGTAACGTGGAGAGGAACACGAGATATCCGATAGAAACACAGCAAGAGTTAAAAGCAGGAAAACAAGCTTTTTCATTTTTCTTACACCGCTTTTGCAGGGCAGTTTATTAACTGCCCTGCAAAATTTACTTTACTTTGATAGTGCATCCGTATAATCTGGGGTCTGAGTGCTTAGAGGATATAGGTTAAAATTCGGATTCGGATCCAGGAAAAACTTACAAGTGGCTGAACGAAGGGGCATTTTGCTGCCGGCGGTATAAGACTCGCTGCAATACATTCCGCAAGGACTGCCTGACGCCGCTTCCCCTAAGTATTGTCCTCCGAAAGTATATCCTATTACTATAATTGCCGTGCTATAATCGGAGGGAGGCAAATAGTTGACGTTTGGAAGGAATGACAACGTCATGCTTGCAGAAGCAGTACTCCCGGAAATCGAGCCAACTCTATACACCTGAGCTCCGTTGTGCATTGTTGTATATGAGAAGGAAGTGCTGCGGTCAGCGAAAGCGGGTACTGCCATGCAGAACAGCATCACGGCGCAAAGCGCAGCGCATGCGATCTTTTTGATGGTTTTATTCATTGTTGTGTTCCTCCTACTATGTATTTTCAAAGGGGTGCTAATTCTGCCCGATGGGCTGGTTATTTTCTCAATCGGGCAGTTTTGCGATACTGATACAAGGACATATACAGGATTAATCCCATGGCGAATACGCGATCAGAGTTGCCTCCGGTTTGTCGCCAGAGAGGTCGTAGCGAACGAGGCAGGAGCCGCCGTGGGTATCGCCTTTGTCGTGAATATCCAAACCGTATGTTACAAAGAGCGTTTCGCTGTCGCCGTAAACTGCGAGGAGGTAGGCGATTTCGTAGTCAACATCTAAACCGTTTAACGGATCCATATCCCAATCGCCCTCATATATCAATGCACCGTCAGGAAGTGCACGGATCTCCGCATGCGCTTCGTGCGGAAATATGCATACGACTGCGCCGTCAACAATAAGCGTCGCACCGAATGAATCGAATTCAAATGCGGTGGTGATTTCTCCGCCGGAGAGGAGATAGACCGGTGCGCCGTCCGGTGCTTCAACAGGAACGATATAGATACGATCCTCCGATTCGACCCATATATTGAACATCGTGCAGGTAAGGCCGTTATCGCCGGTCGAGAAAACCGTTTCGAGCTGCTCCGTATCGATGTTCCATCGGAAAATCTCGATCTTCATGTAGTTTTCTTCTTTTCCGGATGCATAAGCGCTCCAATCACAGACGGAGAAATAGACGTAGTTTTCGTAATAAAACAGGCAAAGATCCTTTGCCGCGTTGGTATCGGCGACCCTGTAAAGCTCCTTCATATCGCCGGTATCGGGGTCGTACCGCAGGACGCAGATGACGTCTTGCGGTTCGCCGTTCTTAACAAGCTTATATTGATTCCGGCTGTAGAGCATGCCGCGGTGATAGTCAAAGCGCTCCGGGACCTGGATTTTATCCATCTCTCCGAGCTCAAGCTTTACATCCCTCGATTTTGAGCTTCCGTCAAGACTCACGCTGAAAAGCCCGGTGCCGAAGTCATGGTCGTCATGATCAAAGGAGACATAGTGCAGCCTTCCGCCCCAGAGATTCAGCGATCTTGCGTGCAGCCCTGCATATCCGTTGCATTCCGTATTGTTGTTTGCCGCATCGTGGAGACATTCCGGCTTTGCGCAAAGCACGCCGCGCTCGCCGCTCGCCTTATCATAATAATAAATGTAACTGCCGTTAAAATCGGCGTAGTAGTATGCATCCTCCGTTTCGATAAGGTTTGCATAGCCTCTGCCGAAACGGTTGTCGAAATCCGGACCGGTGCGCGGCGCGGCGGTGCCTGTTTGGCCGGGCGCGTCGCTTACATCGTGAGGTCCGCCTCCTGCGCTGGTGGTGCAGGAGGTGAGAAAGAAAACGAATAGTAAAAGGATGAGTATCGTAAATCTTCTCATGATATGACTCCTATATTCAAATTATTAATGGGGTTCTGATTCTGCCCGATGGGCTTGTTATTTGCTCAATCGGGCAGTGTTCCTTTTCCGTTCGGTTAGTGTTACTTACTTGGTCGGCCTGAGCTTCTCGGGCAGCTCTGCTTCATAGAGCGGGCCGCTGCACGGCGCGGCAGCAAATGCGTTTGCTGCAAATGCGAAGACCGCGGCGAGCAGCGGAAGTCCTGCTACATACTATAAACCATAGGCCACATGATGTCAACGAATATTTGCAGCTTTGTAATATCAGGCATCCGTGCGTCGCCGGTTGATGAAAAGCAATTGCCTCTTTCACTAGTTTTTCGTGCATGCAATAACTGTGGGAACGGGCGTGCCGCCAATAAGGTCATAGCGAACGAGGCATATCCTTTCTTCACCGCCGTCGTCCGATTCAATGTTGAACGACAGGAATAAGCTTTCCGTGTCTCCCATCAGGCCTCTTATGGATGCCAAAGAAAAAGTGCGTCCCTCTTCGAGCGCGTCAAGAAAGCTCGTATCCAATTCGCCTTCATAGATAAGCGTACCGTCAAGGCTGCGGATCTCGCAGCGCTCTTCAAAGATGAAAACCGTTGCCGCGACGCCGCCGGTCAGATAGCAGGGGCCGGTCGTGTCGAATTGGAAGACTTGGGATACCCGACCGTTCTCTAGCATATATACGCGCGGGGGCTCCGCCATGTTGTTGCGAAGCGCGGCAAGCCAAAACCGCTTCCCGTCTTCCGTATAGATCCTGTAATTCATGCCGAGGTTTCCTATCTCGTCTTGGTCCGCGGAGGCGAATTTCTCCATCTCCTCGGCATCGATATCCCAACGTAGAAGCTGCCATGTCAGGCTGTCTATCTTATTCTCTTCGTCGACCGTGAACTCCTCAAAGCCTATAAACATGTAATTCTGAAAATAGAACAGCGTCGGCTCCGTTATGCTGTTTTCGCTGTCCCTGCTGAATATCTCCCGGTATTCTCCGGTTCCCGCGTCGATGCTGAAAACGCAGATGCTGCTGAGAGGAACTCCGTTCTTTACTATGTATTTTGTGTCATAGCCATAAAGCTTTCCACGGTGATGATCAAGCCTCTGCGGAGTGACGCCCGGCATAACTACGGCGTCTTCTATCTCGATATCCATCTTCCTGTCGGAGCCGTCAAGCGCGATCGAATACAAAGCGCAGTTCCCGCCCGCCGGAGCGAAATAATGCAGCCTCCCGTCCCACAGGTTCAAAGAAGCTCCTGTTTGGGCAATAAGCCCATTGCAGTTTCGGTCTCCTCTGCCGGCGTCATGAATACAATCCGGTTTTGCGCATAAAACGCCTTGCTCACTGCTAGCTTTATCGTAATACAAAAGAAAGTCGCTGTCATTGGCGCTGTAATAATAAGCATCCTCTGTTTCGACGAGTTTATCATAATTCATGCCGAAGCGGTTATCGAAATCCCAGCCGTCAGTCGTTTCCACAGCTGGCTCAATTGAAGAAGGGACCGCCGTTGCATCCTGCGTATCAGTTTGCTTTGGCGAGCAACCTGCCGCCATCAAAACGGCCAACAAAACAAGAAAAATCGTGCGAATATGCTTCATTATAAACTTACCTCCTTATTTGTTAGCGTCAGATTGGGTTTAAGTTTTCCCCGACAGAGCCGGTTTCCGGCCCCGGCGGGCAGTGTTCCTTGTCAGTCCGTTTCATGTTCCTTACTTGGTCGGTCTGAGCTTTTCCGGCATCTCGGGCTCGTAGGCCGGGCCGAGACATGGAGTTGCTGCAAAAGCATTTGCCGCGAACGCAAA
>JAEEYN010000098.1 GCA_016288175.1 Bacillota bacterium
CGGCGGGCTCACGGAGATCATGTACAAGGTGAGCGACGTGATCGAGATGCACGCCTATGACCTCGACAAGATCCTCAACAAGTCCATCGTGAGCGAGATCGGCTACGGCACCAAGATCAGCCTCTGGTTCGTCGTCACCGCGCTGGTGCTCTACTTCCTCGCCTTCATCTTCCGTTGCGGCGAGGGGCTCCAGAAGGAATCCGACGAAACGCTGTAAGGGGGCGGAAGAGATGGGCAAGATCATTCTGCGGCTCGACCGCGTGATGGCCGATCGGAAGATCAGCCTCAAGGAGCTTTCCGAAAGGGTCGGCGTCACCAACGTCAACCTTTCGAAGATGAAGACCGGCAGGATCAGCGCCGTCCGCTTTTCAACGCTCGAAGCGCTCTGCGAGGCGCTGAGCTGCCAGCCCGGAGATATCCTCGAATACGATCCGAACGCGGAGAGCGAGGAAGAAGAAGATAAATGAATAGTGAATAATGAATAATTGTGGAAGGTTTTCCGTGAGCGGAAAACCTTCTTATTATTTGAATCGGGAAAATCGGGGGCGGATCGCTGCCGGCAGGGCGCACAAGCCGGAGGTAAACCGCGATATTCGGCGTATCCGCATAAGGATAAACAGTCTCAAAAGGCATCTTTTTGCGTCCGGCTTTGTTAAAAATGCTCGGAAGACGCTCCGAGTATTCCTGCGCTTTTTGCCTCGCCGGCCACAAAAATCTGCTCTTTGGAGGCGCTGCGCGGTTTTCAGCATGAAAAATTAAACAGATCCGAGGACAGTTTCAGTATCCAAGGATCTGTTTTTTCTAAAGGTTATTTCCCGCTGAAAACCTGCTTCTCCTTATGCGGATGCGCCGTTCAAAAGATTTTCCGCCCGCGGAAAAGCCACCGCCACTATTCACTATTCATTATTCACTATTCATCATTCATTTTTACCGATCCGCAATATATTGCTTCTCCCCCGCCGTTTGCTGTTGACAACCGGGCGGATCGGGCGTAAAATGTTAAGCACTTAATTATTAAGCCGTTAACTGTTAAGTGATTGAGAATTATCGGGCAGGGCCCGATGAAAGGAGCTGCCAATGGAAAAGAAACGCCGTGTCGGTGCGAAAATGCGCAGGCTGGACCTTCTGATGCGGTTCTACCTGCGTTCGCGCGACGACAGCCTTATCCCGCCCGCGCAGATGCGTATGCTTGAATTCATCGAGCGTAACGACGGCTGCACGCAGGCCGAGGTCGCGGAGGATATGCAGGTCTCCCCCGCCTCCGTCGCCCAGAGCCTGAAGCGCATGGAAGCCGCGGAATTCATCCGGCGCGACGCCTGCAAGGGGAACCTTCGCGCAAACAGCCTGCATATTACGGAAAAGGGCGTTGAAGCCGCCAAGAACTGCCGCCTTGTGTTCGACGGGCTCGAAAGCTGCATGCTCGCCGGCCTTTCGCTGGATGAGCAGGAGCAGTTCTCCTCCCTGCTCGACAGGCTGATCGCGAACCTTGAATCCGGCGATACCGGAGCGATGAACAATATGGAGCTTTCAAAGCTGCTTGACGCAAGCGAAAAGCAGCCGAAAGGAGAAACCAAATGATCAAAAAACTTCTGCCCGCCGTCCGCGGCTATGAAAAGCAAACGGTCGGCGCATCGCTGATGATCATCATCGAGGGCGTTCTCGAGATCCTGATCCCGTACCTGATGACGAAGCTCATCAAGCAGGGCATCGAGGTCCCCGATCCGAATCTCAGCGTCATCCTCACCTACGGTGGTCTGATGATCCTCATGGCGATCTTCGCGCTGCTCGCAGGCGCTCTCTGCGCCCGCCTTGCCGCCGTCGCCGGAACGGGCTTCGCCGCGAACCTCCGCAACATGCTCTTCCGCAAGGTGCAGGATTTTTCCTTTGCGAACACTGATAAATTTTCAAGCGCAAGCATCGTTACGAGGCTCACGACGGACGTTACGAATATCCAGAACCTCTTCACGATCCTGATCCGCATGACGGTGCGCAACTTCATCATCATGATCACGGCGTTCTTCTTCGCCATTGCGGTGAACGCAAGGCTCGCGATCGTTTTCGCCGTCGCGATCCCGATGCTCGCCGCGATACTGCTGTTCATTATGATCAAAGCTCATCCGATGTTCGAGAAGATGCTCACGAAGATGGACCTCATGAACGGCCGCGTGCAGGAGAACCTGATCGCGATCCGCGTCGTCAAGGCCTTCGTCAAAGGCGAGGACGAGACCGTGAGCTTCGAGGATTCCGCCACCGCTTTGCGTAAGGCGCAGCTCGCCGCGGAAAAAATCGTTATCTGGAACAATCCGCTTTCGCAGCTGATCTTCTACGGCGCGATCATCGCCGTCTGCTTCTTCGGCGGCAGGCTGATCGTCGCGGGCGAGATGGGCATCGGCGACCTCACCGGTTTCCTCGCCTATATCGGCCAGATCCTTTCGAGCGTCATGATGCTCTCGATGGTCTTCATCAGCTTCATCATCACAAGGGCTTCCCAGAAGCGCATCGCGGAGATCCTCGATGAAAAGATCGATATCAATGACGACGACGCGGACGAAAACCTGACCGTTGAAAACGGCGCCGTCGAATTCCGCAATGTCGATTTCTCCTACAGCAAGAATCCCGACAACCTGACCCTCACGAAAGTCGATTTCTCCGTACGTCCGGGCGAAACGATCGGCATCATCGGCGGCACGGGCTCCGCGAAGACGACGCTCGTGCAGCTGATCCCGCGCCTGTATGAAGTCCTCGACGGGCAGGTGCTCGTCGGCGGTCACGACGTTCGCGAATATAAGCTCCATGCCCTCCGCGACAAGGTCGCGATGGTGCTGCAGACGAACCTGCTCTTCTCCGGCACGATCGAGGAAAACCTCCGCTGGGGCAATGAAAACGCCACGCAGGAGCAGATCGAAGCCGCCTGCCGCGCCGCCTGTGCGCACGATTTCATCATGAGCTTCCCCGACGGCTACCAAACCGATCTCGGTCAGGGCGGCGTCAACGTTTCCGGCGGCCAGAAGCAGCGCCTCTGCATCGCCCGCGCCCTTTTGAAGGATCCGAAGGTCGTCATCCTCGACGACTCAACGAGCGCCTGCGATACGGCGACCGACGCCGCGATCCGCAAAGCGATGCGTACCGAGCTCAAGGGCACGACGACGTTCATCATCGCGCAGCGCATCGCCTCCGTTATGGACGCTGACCGCGTCATGGTCCTCGACGACGGCAAGCTCGTCGCCTTCGACACGCCCGCGAGGCTGCTCGAGACCAACGAGATCTACAGAGAAGTCTATGAATCCCAGATGAAAGGAGGCGAGGAAGCATGAGTCCCGCACCGAAATCCTCCGAAAGGGAGACCCGCGGACCCGGCCCCGGCGGACGCAACAAATTCGCGAAACCCAAGAACGCGAAAGGCACCTTCCTCCGCCTGCTCGGCTATTTCAAGGCCTATAAAACGACGCTGGCGGTCGTGACCGTCTGCATCATCATCGCCGCCCTAGCAAACGTCGCCGGCACCGCGCTGCTGCGCCCCCTCGTCGACGATTACATCGGCCCGATGCTGAAGGAAGAAGCGACGCCCGAAAGGTGGGCGGCGTTCGGCGGCCAGATCCTCAAAATGGCTGTCGTCTACCTCGTCGGCATCGTCTGCGTCTATATCAACGCAAGGCTGATGATCAATGTTTCGACGGGCATCCTGCTCGACATCCGCAAGGAGATGTTCGCAAAGATGCAGAAGCTCCCGATCCGCTATTTCGATTCCCGCACCCACGGCGAGATCATGAGCCGCTATACGAATGATACCGACGCGATGCGCGAAATGCTCGGGCAGAGCATACCGAACCTTATCGACAGCTTTTTCCGCGTCAGCGGCGTGTTCATCATGATGCTGATCCTCAGCCCCGCGCTGACGGTCATCACTGTCGTTATGCTCGTTCTGATGATCCTCGTCGTCAAGACCCTCGGCAAAAAGAGCGGCGCATACTATAAAAAACGTCAGGCTGCCCTCGGCGTCGCGAACGGCTGCATCGAGGAGATGACCGAAGGAGCGAAGGTCGTGAAGGTCTTCTGCCGCGAGGAGCGTATCAACGCGGATTTCGCCGTGCTGAACGATAATCTCCGCAAGGCGGAGGCAGGCGCGAACACCTGGGCGAGCATACTGATGCCGATCATGGGCAACCTCAGCTACATCCAGTACGCGATCACCGCTCTGCTCGGAACGCTGATGGTCGTTGCATACAACGCCGGGAACTACCCCGCCGTCATCACCCTCACCGCAGGCGCGCTCGTCAGCTTCCTGCAGTACACCCGCAACTTCTCCCGCCCGATCACGATGATGAGCCAGCAGTTCAACTCCATCCTCTCCGCCCTCGCCGGCGCGGAGCGCATCTTCGCCCTCATCGACGAAGAGCCCGAGGAGGACGAAGGCAAGATCCGCCTCGTTGACGCGGAGTATGACGAAAACGGCGAGCTTCGCGAAGCCGATCACCGCACCGACGTTTGGGGCTGGAAGACCCCGGACGGCAGGCTGATCCGCGTGCGCGGCGACGTCCGCTTCCATAAGGTCACCTTCAGCTACGACGGCAAGAAGACCGTTCTCGACGATATCAGCCTTTACGCGAAGCCCGGCCAGAAGATCGCCTTCGTCGGCTCCACCGGCGCCGGCAAGACGACGATCACGAACCTCATCAACCGCTTCTACGATATCCAGGAGGGCGAGATCACCTACGACGGCATCAACATCCGCGATATCGGCAAGGACGACCTCCGAAAGAGCCTCGCGATGGTGCTTCAGGACACCCACCTCTTCACCGGCACAGTCCGCGAAAACATCCGCTACGGCCGCAAGGACGCGACGGACGATGAGGTCGAACGCGCTGCGAAGCTCGCGAACGCCCATTCCTTCATCATGCACCTTCCCGAAAGGTACGACACCATGATCGTTGACGACGGCGAAAATCTTTCCCAGGGCCAAAGGCAGCTTCTCGCGATCGCCCGCGCCGCCGTCGCCGACCCGCCGGTGCTGATCCTCGACGAAGCGACGAGCTCCATCGACACCCGCACCGAGGCGCTGATCGAAAAGGGCATGGACGAGCTGATGAACGGCCGCACGGTCTTCGTCATCGCCCACCGCCTCTCGACCGTCCGCAATTCGAACGCGATCATGGTGCTCGAGCACGGCAAGATCATCGAGCGCGGCGACCACCGCGAGCTCATCGCCCAGAAAGGCCGGTATTATAAGCTCTATACCGGCGCGTTCGAGCTGAGCTGATCCGCGCCCGTTCTGCCGAAAACCGCATTGAGAAACACAAAGCGCCTACGGTTCCCGCGACCGTGGGCGCTTGTTTTCCCGGCAGCCGAAATATGTTTTTCATATAATAGTATTGACGTCCGTGTAATAATATTGTATAATCTATGTATAAACGAAATTGTTTACGGACCGTCCTTAGCTGCTGTGGTCTTCTTTTCAGCAAAGGCTTGGAGGAAAAGCAAGCATATGAAAAATGTTTTAATTGCAATTCTGATCTCGTTGTTTCTTTTGGGTCTTGTTTCCTGTTCCGTTCCGAAGCAGCAGGGCTCCGAAACCGCGGCCGACAATTCTTCGCAGGATACGGTTCCCAATACTTCTTCTCCCGGTATTGTTCCGTCCGCCAACCCGGCTGCGTTCCGCGAGGATTTCGACAACCGCTTTGGCAGAGGCTACCAGAGCATTATCGAAACCGATGAAGTTTATTATTATTGCGCTTTTTGCGGCAACTACGTTTATTATTATGATAAGCCCAGCGGGATCTGCGGCGTGCTCTGCCCGAAGCCCGAATGCATTCACGACGAAAACGGCGCCGCAAACACAAGCTGCGGAGGTTTTGTAGGCTCCCATGCAAAATCCCTCTTCTTCTCGGACGGCAGGCTTTATTATACTGCATATGTGAGAAGCTCCGACTACAGAGGACCCGCACTTTTCAGCATGAATCCGGACGGCACGGGAAGAGAGATGGTTATGAAGCTCGATTTCGGAGAAACGCAGGATCTTTGCTGGCCCCAGAGGTACGACCTTCACCGGGGGAAGCTTTACGGCTTTATCGACTATGAAAAGGTCGAAGCGGGAGAGCCTATGCTTTGTCTTGAGATCGTCAGCCTCGACCCGGCGAGCGGCGATTACAGAACGATCTGTAAGAAAGAG
>JAEEYN010000099.1 GCA_016288175.1 Bacillota bacterium
ACCATGGGCTCCTGCGGGAAATCGAAGCCCTTTTCTTCTTTGAACATGACCTTGTAGGCCTCGACGACTTCCTTGAGATGGTCGGCGGTGAGCTCGGTGTCCATCTTGCAGCCGTATTTCTGCTTTGCGCCGTCGAAGATCTTATCGAACTTCGCCTTTTCGACTTCCATAACGACGTCGGAGAACATCTGGATGAAGCGGCGATAGCTGTCGTATGCAAAGCGCTCGTTGCCGGTGAGGCGGGCGAGAGCGACGACGGTCTGGTCATTGAGACCGAGGTTGAGGATGGTATCCATCATGCCGGGCATACTTGCGCGGGCGCCGGAACGGACGGAAACGAGGAAGGGATTTTCGACGCTGCCGAACTTCTTGCCGGCCTTCTCCTCGGTGATCGCGAGAGCGGCCTTGATCTGCTCAACGATCTCGTCGTTGATGGTCCTGCCGTCTTCGTAATAACGGGTGCAGGCTTCGGTGGATACGGTGAAACCGTAGGGAACGGGGAGGCCGAGGCCGGTCATTTCGGCCAGGTTGGCGCCCTTTCCGCCCAGAAGGTTCCTCATGGATGCGTTGCCTTCGTTGAAAAGGTACACATATTTGTGGGACATAGGTTAAACCTCCGTTGGTATAATTTGTATTTTAGAGTACAACTCATTATTATATAGCAAACATTTACAAATTTCAAGTGTTTGATGTAAGTTTTTTTGTATTTCATTGGGAAGAATATGCCCTTCGGGCGTGATATGCGCTCCCGCGCGTGATATGGCTGCGCCGTGTCGTCGTCACAAGCTTCGTATCGCTCGCTTCCGCGCAAGCACGAAAGCTCACTCACTCCGCTGCTCCTCCTCTTCCGCAAAAGGTCTCGCTCTGATTTTCTGCTCGGTTGTAAACGCCCTCATGACGAAAATCTATCGCTACCAACCTTTTGCGGGTTTCACCTCATCCGTCAGGCTTCGCCTGCCAAAAGGCTTTCGAGCACGATTTGCCTAAAACGCATCATTATGGCTTTCTCCGGGAATACTTAATTCAAGAACCAACGGGAGGTATGAAAAATGAACGACAGCAAACATGATATAAAGAATCCGTCTGCGGACAGCGCGGAAACGGAGAGCGTCGCATCCGCAAACGGGGCGACGGGGCTGATGTACGACAAGCCGGAAACGGAGGCGGAGGAAGCCTCGGAGCGGGAGCTGCATACGCTCCAGTCCCCGGGCCGCCGCATGGTCTTCCCCGGGCCGCGCGATATCGAATCGGGCGAGATCTTTCCCGCCGGCCCGGATGAGATCCTTCCGGGCTATATCCCGCCCTTCGGCTGGCCGCCGCGCAGAAGATCGCATATCTTCGGCCATGACGACCACCGCTCATCCCGACGGCCGCTGACCGCCTGGGACGTGATGAACGGCGAAGGCGAGAAATCGTGAAAAGAAAAGGGAGCTTGCACCGGGCAGGCTTCCTTTTTCGTTGGGACGGGGAGATGAGGTGTCAATGCGCGAAGTGCAATTCATGGCGAAGGCATATCATTCTTCATAAATGAAATTAAGCTTGCGCTTCATGAATTGCAGCGCGTTCCGCGCCGCTCCGCAGCTCCATGAATTGGCGGCGATGCCGCCTAAACACCTCATCAGTCAACTTCGCTATGGCTCGTTGACAGCTTTGGCCCATCGCTCAATTCCCGTTCAGCTCCGGGAGTTGTTTTCGCCCTGCAGCAGCAGCGTCTCCGTCAATCCATCCGGGCCGTAATCGTATTTGACGAAATACCAGCGGTACTTCGGATCGGTTTTGCCAATGCGCTGCTGAAAACAAACGATCAGCTCGTCGTCCGTCACCCATGCGCCTCCGCTTCTCATGCTGCCGGCGGGCTGCTCATGCCAGAAATTCGTCGAAATCGGGCCTTGGTAAATAACTTCGCCGCTGAAGCTGCGGATAGTGATATTTATCCCCTCATCCGGCGATTCCGGATACCAGTTATCCGTCGTCACGAGCCGATCTTCGCCGAGCACGAGAAAACTGTTGTTGCCGTCCTGCTGCGTATTGAAAAGCTCCGTCCGATCGCCGTTTTCAACGCGGTACAGGGCGATAAAAAAGGGATTCGTTTCCGCATCGTACGGTTCATCAAGGTCAGCCCTCATGTAGTCTATAAAATACGGCGTTCCGTCCTTCGTGACGTAGGCGACGTTATAGGAATACAGGCTGTACGGCGTGCCGGGTGCGTTTTCGTGCTGATAGAGTATCTCCGGCTCCGTCATGGATGGCTTCCAGCGCGTGATCTCGTCCGTAACGGCAAGATCCCACCACCATGCCCAGTCGTCGGTCGAGGGCTCGCCGTCGTATTCCTCCACGCCGTCGTAGCAATAGAACATATAGACGTAATCGCCGGCGAAATTCAGGATCGGCTGGGCGCCGTTCACGGTCGCCCTTTCAAGGATGGTGCAGTATTCCCAGGCCTTGACCTCTTTTCCGCCGATGGTCATATCCTCCATCGGCATGCAGCCGATGACGATCTTATCGAAGGCGTCGCCGTTTTTGATCTCCTGCTTATAGCTCGCATGGTAGAGGATACCGCGGTGAAGATAGAGGCGCGTGTTGTTGTACTGCAGAGGCGTGCCTTCCGGATAGAAGGTATGCACGAGCGTCAGCTCCGAGCCGTCGAGATTCATATGGAAAAGACCGTAGGAATGCAGGTCGATCGCCTTATAAAACCAGAGCTTGCCTTCGTAATACTGCAGCTCCGCAAACGCGGCGCCGCTGATATAGCCGGTGCAGTCCCTGTTGTCCGGCTTCTCGTCGTGCACGCATTCCGGGCGGGGACAGAGCACGCCGCTCTCATCGATTGTCTTGTCATAATAATACAGGAAGCTGCCGCCGTAACTCGCATTGTAAAGATAGTAGGCGTCCTCCGTCTCGACGACCGCGGATAAGATCGGCGCAGCCGCGCTGTTGTCGTAATCCGTCTCGCGGTTGAATGAGATCCCGTCCGCCGATCCGGCGGGCTGCCCTGTTTGCACGGCTTGCTGCTCACTCACTTTGTTGCAGGAGGCGAACGGAAGGAGAAGAAGCGCCGCAAGCAGCAGCGAAAGGATCGATACAAGCTTTTTCATAATATGCTCCTTTCAATAAGCTCCGGCCAGTCAGTCGGTCGGCCAGAACTGTATCTCGTAACCCTCCGAAACGACGGTTTCGGCAAGCCCGTCCGGCGTGATATCGTATTTCACGAAATGCCAGCTCCGGTTGTAATCCTTTTTGCCGTAGTATTCGGTGCTGAACAGCATCAGCGTATCCTCCGTCACCCAGGAGGCGTCTATATGCATGATCTTCAGTCCGACCGGCATCTCTTTTCGGAATTCGAGAGGCAGAGGTCCTTCGCAGATCGTCTCCGCAGCCTCACCGCCGAAGCGGATGATGCGGATATTGACCTGTTGGGTGAGAGTCGTCATGTAATAAATGCTTGAATCGGCCGTCACGATGAATCCGTCGCCGAGCGCGAGCAGAAATGCGTTGCCGCCCCAATCGCTCGTATCGAGCACGCAGGTCTTTGTGCCGTCCTTTTCAACGCGGTACAGGCGGAGGATATAAGGATTGTCCTCGCCCTCATCCCGCTCGGGATCCAGCCTGCTTGAAGCGACGAAGTACGGCGTGCCGTCCGAGGTAACGTAGGAATTGTAATAGCTGCTCAGCACGGGTATATCCTCCACGCTTTGATAGAGGATCTCCGGCTCGCTCATCGAGGGATCCCAGCGCGCGATCTCGTCCGTGACCGGGATATCCCACCACCACGCCTCGTCCTCCGGCATATCGCCGTCGTATTCCGCAAGCCCGTCGTAGCAATAGAACATATAGGCGCTGTCGCCCGCGAAATACATGCAGGGCTGCGGCGGGTTGATCGTATCGCGCTCGAGGATCTCATAGTATTCCCACGCCTTGACCTCCTTTCCGCCGACGGTCGCATTCTCCATCGGGATGCAGCCGTAAACGAGCTTTTCGAAAGGCGCGCCGTTTTTGACCTCCTGCCGGCTGCATGCATGGTAGATCATTCCGCGGTGGATATAAAGGCGGCGGTTGCCGTACTCGAGGGGCGTTCCCGCCGGGTCGAACTCATGCACGAGCTCCTTCTCGGAGCCGTCGAGGTTCATGCGGAAAAGGCCGAACTTGATGCCTTTGGTCGAGTTAAAATACCAGAGCTTGCCCCGGTAATACTGCAGCGACGGCCAATCGTAGCCGATATAGCCCGTGCATTCCCGGTTCTCGCGCTTTTCGTCGTGTACGCATTCCGGGCGCGGGCAAAGCACGCCCGTTTCGCCGGTCGCCTTATCGAAATAATACAGGAAGGGTTTGGAACTGCAGTTGTGCAGATAATAGGCGTCCTCCGTTTCGAGCATATCGCAGGAAACGAGCGAGCTGTAACGGTTGTCGTAATCCGTTTCCGGGTCGAAGGAAGGATCGCCGTGCTGAACGGTCTGCCCGGCCTGCGCCTGCTGCGCGTCCTTCTTCGCGCAGGAGGCGAGCGGAAGCAGCAGAAGCGCCGCAATCAGCAGCGAAAGGACGGGTCCGGCTTTGAATTTTTTAATGGATCTCATACTTTTTAACACCTCCGAAAGCGGAACCACGCATATTCTTATATGTATTATTATGAATAGAATACACGAAGTTCTGTCATTTGTCAAGCGGGAGTTTATTCGCAAGAGAATAGGCTTTGCCTGAAGATGAAGCCGCCGCAGCGCCCGCAATAAAAAAGCTTTGCCCGCAGGCAAAGCTACCGCAATTATTCATTATTCACTATTCACTAATAATCCAGGCGGCTCACTCTTCCGTCATGATCCGGATGATCTCCTTATCCGTTTCGCCGGTTAACGCTCTCCGACTATTTGTTCGGGTTATGAATGGAGGTGGGCACCTTCGGTGCGGACGAATTCTTTCCGGCTTGAGCGGCCGCATTTCGCGGCTACGCGCCGCGACGCTGCTGACCGCAGCGGGCTCGCGTTGCTCGCTGTTCGCTCCGCTCACTCTTCGGTCATAATCCGGATTATTTCCTTATCGGTCTCTCTCATGCCGTCGCTGCCGAGCCTGCCGACGTTTTTGATGGTATTCTCAACGCCCTTACTGACGATGCCGTCGCCGGCGTAGAACTGGCTGCCGCATTTATAGATGCTGTAGCCGAGCAGGCCCGCGTTGACCGCCGCGGCGATCTTGCCCGCGCAGCT
>JAEEYN010000100.1 GCA_016288175.1 Bacillota bacterium
CGGCGAAGCGAAGCTTTCCTTATCCGGGTTCACCGAAAGCCCCTTTTCCGCAAGGAAGGCGCGCACAAAAGCCGCGTGCGCCTCCGCCTCCTCCCGCGTCGGGGCGAAGAGGATGATGTCGTCCGAGTAGCGCGCGTAGGGAATGCGTCGCCCGTAAAAGAAACGGTCCAGCTTCTTCAGATACAGGTTCGCATAGAAGGCGGAAACCGGCGTGCCCGCCATTATGCCCTTCTGCTCGGCGATCGGTTTCCCTCTTTCGAGAACTTCCTTCTCGCACAGAAGCGAACCGAGGAACGCGAAAAGCTCCGGGTCATCCGCGACCGCGGCGCGAAGCTCCGGCAGAAGGGCTTCCACCGGCACGGAATTGAAGTAATTGCTGATATCGACCTTATAGGACCAGAGCTTTTGCCCGCCGCTTATCGCGAAAAGCTTTCGCACGGCGTCCTTCGCATTCCGGCCGGGGCGGAAGGAATACAGGTTCCCGCAGAAGATCCCGTCGTATTTCCGAAGGAGCAGATGCGTCAGCAGCTTCAGAACGATGTTTTCGGCGTAAGGATAGGTATAGACGATTCGCTTCTTCTTTGACTGCTGTTTGCTGATGACCGATTTTCGCGGCAGAGGGAAGCGCTCCCCCGCCTCGATTGCGCGAACCGCCGGAAGGTAGCCTTCGCCGTCGATGAAGCGGCGCAGCTCCTTCAAAAACGCCTTCGGGCAGACGAGGGACTGCTTGTATTCATAGAATTTTTCCCATGCGCCCGGTTCACCGAGCTTTTTGAGAAGAGATCCTTCCATAACCGAAAAAAAGCAAAATAAAAAACAGAAAGAGAAATCATTAAAGCCAGGATAATTCCTGGACGTACCGGGCCGTACGCGAACAGGCTGCCTGCGAAGCCGTGTTTAAAGCTCGCGCCGGGTCCGCCGCAGGCGCAAAAGCGTTCTCTTTCTGTTTTTTCGATGTCAGTCCGGCCTAAGCCGGTACCGCGTCAGTTCCCGAGCGCGGCGCGGGTCCTTTCGACAACATAGGCGCGGGTGTTCCACCAGCCCTCATGGTCGTGATAGTAGCGCAGGTACGGCGTGCCGTTCGCGCGGCAGTCGCGGCGCAGCTTCTGCGCGGCGCTGGCCTGATGGAGGATCTCCACGGCGAGCGCGAGCTGTTCCCCGCGGTAGAAGAGGAAGGTCGCTGTCTTTTCCTTCCGGTCCGAAACGATCCTGAAGTCGGCGAATTCGGCGCGGAAGATCTCGTTGAAGTAATCGAACCAGCTGCCGTTATAGTTGAACTGATTCGGCTCCTTCGGCATCGTCGGGCCCCAGGAATTGCCGGGGATCGTCTCCTCAAGCACCGGCGCTTCGTAATGCGGAACGGTCGAGCCGATCGTCATGCCGCCGCTCGGCTGGGGCTGCTCGGGCTTATTCTCCCCTTTCGGGTTCTGGTTAAGCGCGTTGCTGAGCTCGTTGAAGAGGCTGTCAACCGCTTTTTTCTTGAAAAGCTTGGAGATAATGCTCATTGTGGGACCTCCTTGCGGTCATATTGGAATAATATTATATACCTTTTCGTGTCGCCTTGTCAACACTTTGCGCCGTTCGGTATTTTCCGCCCCGCCTCGATCCTCAGTTTCGCAAAAAAGGACAAAAACAGCGCATGCATAAACGATGATTCGCTATAAATAGAACATCTTCCCCGTGGAAATGCGGGAATTGCGCTGTTACAATTATTTCATCCGAAAACCGTGAATCACAAAGGAGGTTGAATATTTATGGCAGAATACCGTGTTTTAATAGCGGACGGAAATCAGCAGTTCCGACATATGACGGCGGAATTTTTCAGGACCGATAAGGATATTATTCGCGTTGAGGAGGCCGCAGACGGACAAGCCGCCCTCGAAAAACTCAGGCAGGAGCGCTTCGACGTTCTCATCACGGAACTCGTGATGCCCAAGGTCGACGGGCTGGATCTGCTCGAGCAGCTTCGGCTCGAGGCGATAAACAGCCCCGGCATCATCATTATGGTCTCCTATATGCGCAGTGATAATCTTCTGCAGCGCGCTTTCCAGAAGGGGGCGAGCTACGTCATGCTCAAGCCCGTGGAGCCCGAATTCCTGCACCGGCGCATGCGGGACCTTCTCGAAGCCTCCGCCGCGGAAAAGGAGGTCGCCTTCGCGCCGCAGCCGCATGAAAAGAGCCTCGATGAAAAGATCACCTCCGTTTTCCTTTCCGTCGGCATCCCCGCGCATATCAAGGGCTATCATTTCCTCCGCGAAGCGATCCGCATGGTCTATTTCAACCCCGAGCTGATCTCGAAGATCACGAAGGAGCTCTATCCCGGAATCGCGAAGCGCTTCAACACAACGCCGAGCAAGGTCGAGCGCGCGATCCGCCACGCGATCGAGGTCAGCTGGATGCGCGGCAAGATCGAGAACATGAACAAGCTCTTCGGCTTCAACGTCTACGGCAAGAACGACAAGCCCACGAACGGCGAATTCATCGCCCTTGTTGCGGACAAGCTGATCATCGAAGACGGCCGCGGAACTTCGCTGCCGCGCGCTGCGAACGAGAAATGAGTTTTCCGTCCGTACTCAAGCTTTGGCTTTTGTCGTTTGTTTTTGGCGAATAAACGGGCGGCATCCCCCACCGTTCCCGTTTAAAAAGGAGCCCTTGCTCCCCCTTCCCCCTCCGCAAATCCCGACCTTCCGCTCCTCATCCGACCGATGACCGCGGGAGGCTGCCGGAGGGGGCTTTTTTCAGTTTTTTTATTTGCTCCCCGTCACGATTGTCAAGCCGATACGACGGTTTCAGCAAAAATATATTATCATCCGTCTGAAATCCCTTTGATTTTTTATCAACACCAAAAATCCTTTTAAACGCTTTAAAAAGTGGATAAGTATGTGGATAATGTGGATAACTTATCCACACGGAGCCAAAAACAGGGGTCCGAAATGTGGATAACTTTCTTTGGCGCAACTTTGGCCACCCGGTCGGAATGCCGCTCCGGGGATGAATTTTACGCCGCGAAGCGCATATGATTAACCGATACGTTCCGGCCCGGAATGAGCCTTTTCGGGCGGACAAAACAGCAAGGAGAGACGATCTGATGGAACTGATATGGAACGAAATCGCGGCGCCGAGGCTGATCCTGCTCGAAAAGCCGCAGGTGCTGCTCGAGGGAGCTATCCCTCTTCCAGCCGGGAAGGACGCGGCGGAGCTGATCGACTATACCGCCGAGGCGCAGCTCGATTCCTGCCGCGCCGAAACGGCGAAGCTTAGTATCGACGGAAGGCTGACGGTGCGGCTGATTGCGGCGGACAGCGCCGGCGAAGTATTTGCCTTCACCTCCGAATCGCCCTTTTCGCATACGCTTACCGACGCGGCGATCGAGCCGGGCATGGCGGCAGAGGTGCTTCCCGCGCTTTCCGTGCTGACGGTGCGCCGTGCGCCGGACGGAAAGCTCATGCTATCCGCCGCGCTGGATCTCGATTGCGCGGTGATCTCCGCCGCGCCTGTCAAAGCGCTTTCGCGGGTCAACGGCGTTGCCGATATGGAGATCCGAACCGGTGAAGCGCAGCTCACGTCGCGCCGGCTCATAGGCACCAACCTCATTCATCTTTCCGACGAGCTTTCCTGCGACGGCGCGGATGAGGTCATTTCCTCCGACCTGCGGCTCTCCGTTCGGGATACCGCCTTCGAAAACGGCGGCGTGACCGTCAGCGGCGTTGCGGTCTTCACGGCGCTCTGCCGTTCCGCCGGCGGCGAGCTCAGCCAGCTTTCGCGCAGCCTGCCCTTCAGGGAGAGCGTGGAGACCGACGGCACGGCGGAGGAAGTCTATGCCTTCGCGGAGGTCAAAAACTGCGCCGTTCGCGCGCTTGGAACGGAATTCTCGCTCGTTTCAGCAGAAGCGGATATCGAGCTTCGCGTCTGCGGCCTTCGCAGCGCCGGCGTCGTCCTTCCGCTGGACGCCTTCTCGCCGGGCATAAACTTCAATTGTATCAAGCAAAAATCGACCTTCCTTTCCGTTCTCGGAGGCGCGGAGCAGCAGCACACCGTTCGCGAAAATGTGACTGTTCCGGACGGAATGCCGGATATCTTCACCCCGCTCTATGTTTCCGCAAGGCCGGTCGTCACCTCCGCCGAACTTGCGGGGGGCGAGCTCTGTATCGACGGGCTGCTGCCGACGCGTCTCGTTTACCGCAGCGCCGGCGGCGGGATCCTGAGCTTCACGGAGGATGTGCCCTTCTCCGTCTCCGTGGCCGCGCCTTCCGGGGCAGTGCTGCCGAGGCTTTGCCTTTCATGCAGCTGCTCCATAACGGGCGGCAGCGGACGCACGGCGCAGATCGGCTATCAGCTCACTGTCTCCTGCGAATTCTGGAGCGAGCTCGAAACGGAGCTTGTCGTCGGCCTCGCGGAGCAGAACGCCGAGCGGGATGAACCTTCCGCCGAGAGGATCTCCGGCCTGATCATTCACACCGCCGGGGAGGGCGAAACTATTTTCGATATCGCAAAGCGCTTCCGCGTTCCGACAAAGACGGTGCGCGGGCTGAACCCCGATCTTCCCGAACAGCTGGCTGCCGGGGAAAAGATCCTTCTCGTGATCTGAGTTTTTCCGATCGAATAAAGAAAACGGGCGGTGATCCGCCCGTTTTTCAAACTTCGTCGGCTTTACGGCTTATTTCCCCGCGGCGATAGAGCGCATAATATTGATCGCATCCGTCGCGTTGACCGAACCGTCGCCGTTCATGTCGCCTGCGGCAAACGCGCGGTCCGAAAGAGAGATGATCGTCATCGAATAACGCATGACAAGCAGTGCGTCGGTGGAATTGACAACGCCGTTGAGATCAACGTCGCCGAGCAGAGTATAGAGCGCATAGACCTCCATATCCTCGGTCACATTGCTGAAATCCATATTCCAGCCGTAGAAAACGAAGGTGCCGTTCCCGGTCTGAACGGTCCTGTCGACCGTCGGAGCGACAGCCGCCGTGCCATCCTCGACCTCGACCGTTTCAATAAGCTCATCGCCATAGCCGAAGAAGCTCACGGTATGGGTCGTAACAGCGGGTTCGTCTCGGACGATTTTGAGCGTGGAAAGATTGTTGTTGTTCGGATCCGCCGCGGGAGCGAACGTACCGTTCGCGAAGGTGCCAATCTCCATGACCGGACCGTCTGCCAGAGTAGAGGTGCCGGACGCCTGGCAGTAATACGCCTTTGAGAGAGGGTACTTCGTCGTTGCGAAATAAACACTCTGAACGTCCGCGCCGATATCCATGCGCTTGACGTAGACGATCGCGTTGGTGTCCGCCGTTGAACCGGGAGTGGAAACGGCGCTGACATTGCCGCCTGTTATTGCAAGGCAGATCGTGGTATAAATGCTCTGTGAACCGGCGCTGATGGTGACGTTGCTGTCGCCGGCGATCGTGATCCTGCCCATGTTGGCAACAAGGCCTTTTGCGCTGGACCAGAGGTTCCCGTTGGGGTGGTTCTGAACGTTGACCGTGCTGTTCTCGATCAGCAGCTGGTTCCAGTCGGTCTCCGGCGGATTCGCGCCGGTAACGTAGCGGCCCTGCATTTCGATGCCGATGGCGCCGTTGGTCGTGTTGACGGTCGCATTGCGGATCTCGATATTGTGGCTCGCGTAGATGCAGGATTTGCTCGAATTCGTGCTTGTGATCTGCGAACCGAAGCAGTTTACGGTGATATCGTTGATATAAAGGTGGTTTCCGTTCGTTACGACGCCCATTGGGGAGCAGATGCAGTACGCGGCATATTGATTCGCGTACACATTGAGCGTGCCGATGCCTTCGATCTTGAGGTAACCGCCCGCCGTGCCGCTGATAACATTCGTCGCGCTGCCGAGAACGGCGTTATCGACATAACAGTCGCCGTTGACGACGATCTTCGTGTTCTTCGGGCAGAGGATCGGCGCAGAATGCGCGCTTTCGGTGCCGTAGTCTGTCAAAACAAGCAGCGGATTGCCGTCGTCGCCGGTCGGATCGAAGCTCCAGCCCTCGGCTTCGTTGGCAGTCGCTTCGTTAATGCCGGTCAGGTCGAGCTTTTCCGTGCGCTGCGAAGGCGCCTTTACTGCCGCAAACGTCGGCAAAGCAGTGCAGAAGAGCATGAGCGTCAGAAGGAATGCAAAAATCTTTTTCATGTTGTCCTCCGATTTTACTTTTGATGATTATCCATCCTTCGAAATTATACCTTTTTCGGAGATAATGTCAAGGTGTTTGCGGTTTTGCCGGCAAACGAAAATCGCAAAAGCCTTCCCCTCGATGGGAAGGTGGCAGGCGGAGCCTGACGGATGAGGTGGAAATAATAAAAGATTTTCCGCCTGCGGAAAATCCACCGCCATTATTCATTATTCACTATTCACCATTCACTTCAATGCAAAAGGACGACCCATCGGGCGTCCTTTGCTTTTGGGATCCGGCAGCTGCCTATCCTCCCATGCCGTCTCCGGCACAGTACTTCAGGTAGTATGTGGGCTTAACTTCTGTGTTCGGAATGAGAACAGGTGGGACCCCACAGCTTAACCCTTGCGAGCGAAGCGAGCCCGCTTGCTGCTCAGTGCGCCGCGGCATCCTTTTCCCTCCCGGTTTATACTTATTACACACTTATTCCTGCATTCCTACAAGCGATTTAAATATATATAAGGGACGAAACATTCGTTCCGCCCCGCAG
>JAEEYN010000101.1 GCA_016288175.1 Bacillota bacterium
AGGTGAAATCCAGTTCTTTTCCGCCGACAATGGCCGGCAGATATTCCAGATCCCTGGGGCAGGTCCAGTCAAGCGTAATATTGGAGAACGGCGCCTGGGTACACCAGCGGGAAGGCGTGTTCACCCCGTAGATGAAGCTTTCGATGCACTTCTTTACCGCGTCGTAATCGAGGTTGTCCGCGCGGACGAAGGGCGCGAGGTAGGTATCGAAGGAGCTGAACGCCTGCGCGCCGGCCCACTCGTTCTGCATGATGCCGAGGAAGTTGACCATCTGGTTGCAGAGGGTGGAAAGGTGCTTCGCGGGGGAGGAGGTGATCTTGCCGGGGATGCCGCCGAGACCCTCTTCGATCAGCTGGCGGAGGGACCAGCCCGCGCAGTAGCCGGTCAGCATGGAGAGGTCGTGAAGATGGAACTCGCAGGTGCGGTGTGCGTTCGCGATCTCGTCGTCATAGACCTCGCTCAGCCAGTAGTTCGCGGTGATCGCGCCGCTGTTTGAAAGGATCAGACCGCCGACGGAATAGGTGACGGTGGAGTTTTCCTTGACGCGCCAGTCGGTAACGTTGAGGTACTTGTTGACCGTGTCGCGGTAGTCAAGGAAGGTGTTCTTCATGTTGCGCAGTTTTTCGCGCTGACGGCGGTAGAGGATGTATGCCTTCGCAACATCCGCATAGCCGGCCTGGATGAGGACGGATTCAACGCTGTCCTGGATGTCCTCAACGGCGATCTGCTCGTCCTTCACCTTCGGCGCAAAATCGGCGGTGACCTTCAGCGCGAGAAGATCGAGGATGTCGGGATGGCAGGGCTTATCCTGCGCTTCGAATGCAAGCTGCATTGCGTTCTTGATCTTGGAAAGGTCGAAATCAACGACCTTGTTGTCTCTTTTTACGACGCGATACATGGTGGTTTCCTTCCCCTTTTGATGAATATTAAAACGAATATTGAAAAAATCGATCCGTTAGCGACAAACGAGTTCAGCGGACGGTATCCAGCCAAACTCATTCATCATTCCCATTATAACACAACATATTGACGATTTCAATACCATGCACCACTATATTTAGGTGTATTTTGCGAAAACGGCAATATATTGCACAAGACAAATTGTGCTACTTCGGACCGTACCACGGTCGGGCGGCGGGGGAAAGCCGGCGCGGGAAAGGAAAAACGGTGCAAAGCGCAGCGGCGTTGCGGGGAAAGCGAAAATATGGTATAATATTAATAGGGGCATATGCGCGGCGAGTTCAGCCGGGCGCCCCGCACGGCAGATCGAAACAGCCTCCGTCCCCAACGGAGCAGTCTTCCGGACCCCAACCGGAAGAAGGCCGGCAGCAAAACCGGCCGCACGAAAAGCCAAAAGCAAAAACCGAGAAGAAAACAGAGCCGCCGCCGGGCGGGAGCGGAACCGATCGCTCCACGCGTTTCTTGCGCGCGCCCGGTGCGGCGGAACGGAGAACAGATGAATAGTGCAAAGGAATTTGTTTGCTGGGCGCTTACCCATGCCCGACCGTCTTCGATCCCGGAGGATGCGCTTCTGCCGGTTTCAAGAAAGTACTGCGGAACGGAAATCTGGAACTATCTTTACGGCAGCGTGCGCGTCCGGACGGACAAAGCGACGCTCGACAGATATTTCGAAAACCACTACAAGGCGCAGATGACGCGCGAACGCTTTGACGCGCTGACCGCGGACTGGCCGGAGGACGGCTTCGCGACCGACTGTCAGGGCCTTCTCGACGCATGGCTTACCTATATAAAGAGGAAACCGACCGATATCAACGCGGACATGAACTACCGCCTCTGGTGCGCGGACAAGGGCAGGATCGGGGAGATCGCCCGCGAATGGCGCATCGGCGAGGCCGTTTTCCGCGCGAATGACGCCGGGAAAATGACGCATGTGGGCTGGATCTGCGGCTTTATGCCCGGGGGCGACCCTCTTGTCGTCGAGGCGCGGGGGATCGCTTACGGCGTGGTCGTGACCCGCCTCTCCCGGCGCGATTTCACCCACAGGGGGATCATGAGCACAAAATTCGATTATGAAGCGGAGGAAAAACCGATGACAGAGCCCGTGATATTCGAAAAAACGAGCCCGATGGCGCAGGGCGAAGCTTACCTTGCGATGCAGAAGGCGCTGAACCTTGCCGGCTATACGGACGGGGAGGGGAAAACGCTTGAGGAGGACGGCAAATGGGGCGGAAGATCGCAGCAGGCGTTCGGAAAGCTGATCGCGGCGCACGCGGCGGGGACCGCTCCGACCGAAGAAACGCCGGAAAACCCGGAAGAAAACCCGACTGAAACCCCGACTGAAAACCCGGAAACCGGCGCGGAGGAGGGCATGACGCCCGTCGTGCTTTGCTGCGGCGGAGTGCGCATAACGGTCGAGCAGGCGGGCTGAAACGCCGCGTCCGGTATGACCCGGAGGACGAAGCACCATCATCCGCCGGACCTTCGGCGAAGGCGGAACAACCACGGCGCGGCGCGTTTTGCGCTGCGCCTTTTGCTTTCGGGAACGCCGGATACGCTCCTCCGCTTTTTGAAAATAATTGCATTCAAAGCTCCAAAATGGTTGTTTTATCCTCCCGAAGATGATATAATCAATATGATATGCGTGCCGAATGTTTTCATCAGCCCGTTCGGCCGGCCGATCGTGAGGTTAAGATGAAAAAAATCGATCCCGCTGTCAAAAAAGAAACGCTGAGGATCGCCGTCGGAACTGTCCTTTTGAGCGGAGTGATGGAGCTTGTTTTCGTCCTGCTCGGGAAATGGGACCTGACGGTGCTTTTCGGGAACCTTGTCGGCGCGTTTGCCGCGGTGCTGAATTTCTTTTTGATGGGCTTGACCGTCGTCAAATGCGTTTCGCTCCCGCCGGATAAAGCCGCGGCGAAGATCCGCGTTTCCCAGGGCGCAAGGCTGCTGATGCTTGCGGCGATCTGCGGGCTCGCGGCGCTTTTCCCGAAGGTCTTCAACCTCATTGCCGCCGTTGTACCGCTGCTGTTCCCGCGCCTTGTGATCATGGCATGGCAGCTCTTGGGCAAAAAGGACAAGTCACCGGTCTGCGCCGCCGAATCGGACGGCGAAACGGCCGAGGAAACCACAACAGAGGATACAGAGAATTGAAAAAGACATTCCGCTTTAAAATCGTTGATATTCTTCTGATACTTATGATCATCCTGCCCTTCGTCTGCGGAATGGTTTTGCGCGTACTCACAAAACCCGCATCGGAGGGCATTTCCATTTCCGGCGCGATGATCTTCTGGCCGAACAAATGCGATCCCGGCAGCGCGACGGAGTTCCATCTTTCCGAAGCGACGGTCAACAGCTGGCTGATGATCGTTGCCATCACCGGCGTCGCGCTTTATCTGACCCACGGCATACGCCGCGGCGTCAAATGCCGCCGCACCCTCGTCGCGGAGTGGATCGTTGAAAAAACGGACGCTCTCGTTGCCCAGAACATGGGTCCGCTGTTCCGCGAGTATTCGCCCTTTGTCGCCTCGATCATGGGCCTTTCCGCCTTCTCGAGCCTCTCGTCCCTCGTGGGCATCTTCCCGGCGACCTCCGATTTTTCAACGGTCTTCGGCTGGGCGCTGCTCGTCTTCGTTCTCATTACTTATTATAAACTCAAGGGCGGTGCATGGAACTACATCAAGGGCTATTTCGAGCCGATACCCTTCTTCGCTCCGCTGAACGTGATCGGCGAGATCGCAACGCCGATCAGCATGAGCTTCCGTCACTACGGCAACATCCTTTCCGGCTCCGTAATTTCCGCGCTGATCGCAAGCGCCCTCGGCGGCCTTTCCCGCTCCCTGCTCGGAGCGATCCCGGTCGTCGGGAAGATCCCGCTGCTTCAGGTCGGTCTGCCCGCCGTGCTTTCCGTCTATTTCGACGTCTTCAGCGGCTGCCTGCAGGCCTTCATCTTCGCAATGCTGACAATGCTCAATATCTCCGGCGGATTCCCGGAGGAGCTTTTCAATAAACGTCAGGAGAAAAAAGCCGAACGCCGTCTTAAAAAAGCCGGCGGGGCTAACTAAAATCAGTTAAAACTGCCGCTGCTACCGGCGGCAACAGGAGGTATTATATGTCACAAATCGCAATCGCAATCGTCCTCGGATGCTGCGCACTCGGCGCGGGCGTCGCAATGATCGCAGGTATCGGCCCCGGTATCGGCGAAGGCCAGGCCGTTGCAAAGGCCTGCGAAGCCATCGGCCGCCAGCCCGAAGCAAAGAGCGAAGTCACTTCCACCATGATCATGGGCTGCGCAATTGCGGAGACCACCGGTATTTACGCGCTGGTTATCGCGATCCTGCTGATATTCGTTGCGCCCGGCAGCTTTGCGGCGATCGTAAAGAGCTTCTGATGATCTCCACGGGGCTCTTTCCCGCCCCGGAAAAACGGTGCGCCGGACAGCGGCGCCCGAGCTGAATAAAATTCTTTAGTTTGGAGTACAAGCCAATGCCAGTGCAAACCTTGGATGTTATTTCCGTCAATATCTGGCAGATCCTGATCTCCCTTGCGAACCTTCTGATCCTCTTCCTGCTTTTGAAGAAATTCCTTTATAAGCCCGTTCGGAAGATGGTCGAAGCGCGCGAGGAAGCGGTGAAGGATGTCTACCGGCGCGCGGATGAAGCCCTTGATTCGGCGAATCAAGACAAGGCTGAATACGAACGCAAACTCTCGACTGCCGATGAGGAGTGCGACGAGCTTATTCGCGTCGCCCAACAGAACGCAAGGCAGCGGAGCAGCGCGATCATTACCGAGGCCGAGGACCGCGCCGCCGGCATGATTCGCCGTGCGGAAAACGAGATCGACCTGGAGCGCAGCAAAGCCGCCGCGGGCATGAAGCAGGAGATCGCAGAGCTCTCCGTCCAGCTTGCGGAGAAGCTGCTTGAGCGCGAGATCAACGCGGAAGACCATCGGAACCTGATCGATTCCTTCATCGACGGGATAGGTTCGGAAGGAAACGGTGACGGCAATGTCGGCGATAGGTAACGAATACGGAAACGCAATATTCCTCCTTGCGGAGGAGGAAGGGAAGCTCGACGAAGTCATGGCCGGGCTCGATGTATGCAGGGAAATTTTCGGCGGGAATCCGCAGTATGTGGATTTCCTCGAAACGCCGAGCATACCGATCGAGGAGCGTCTTGACGCGGTCCGCAGCGCGTTCGACGGGAAACTGCCGGAATGCGTTACGGATTTCGTGAGCCTGATGACCGAGAGAGGGTATATCCACTTTTTCCCGGATTGCGTGGAAACTTTTGAAAATGAATATAACAGGCGGTTCGATATTGCCGTTGCGGACGCCGTTTCAGCGAAACCGCTCTCGGTTGAGGAACGGCAGTCCCTGCGCGATATGCTCGAAAGGAAGACAGGCAGGCGCATCAAGCTCAACTGCGAAGTCGATCCGGAGCTCGTCGGAGGCCTTGTCGTGAAAATCGACGGCAAGCTCTATGACGGCAGTATCCGCAGCCGCATCACCGATATTTTGGAGGAAATGACGAAATGAACCTTCGACCGGAAGAAATCAGTGCAATCATAAAGGAGCAGATCAAGAGCTACCGCAGCCGCATCGAGCTTTACGAGACCGGAACCGTCATCCTTGTCGGCGACGGCATAGCGAAAGCCCACGGCCTTCGCAACTGCGTCGCGAACGAGATGCTCGAATTCGCCGACGGCAGCGTCGGTATCGCCCAGAACCTTGAGGACGAAGTTGTCTCCATCGCCGTTCTTTCCGATACGGCGGATATCCACGAGGGGACCGAGGTCCACAGGACGGGCAAGGTCGTTTCCGTTCCGGTCGGCGAAGTCATGCTCGGCAGGATCGTGAACGCCCTCGGCGTGCCGATCGACGGCAAAGGCCCCATCAACGCGGTCGAAGCGCGTCCGATCGAATCCGAAGCGCCGGGCATCATCCGCAGAAAGAGCGTTTCCGTCCCGCTGCAGACCGGCATCAAGGCGATCGACAGCATGATCCCGATCGGCCGCGGCCAGCGCGAGCTGATCATCGGCGACCGCCAGACCGGCAAGACCGCAATCGCCGTAGATACGATCATCAACCAGCGCGGGCAGAACGTCATCTGCATCTATGTTGCGATCGGCCAGAAATCGAGCTCCGTCGCCCAGATCGCGGACCGCCTCGAAGCCGCGGGCGCGATGGATTATTCGATCATCGTCTCCGCTTCCGCATCGGAAAGCTCCTGTCTGCAGTACATCGCTCCCTACGCGGGCTGTGCGATGGCGGAATATTTCCGCGAAAAGGGCAGGGACGTGCTGATCATTTACGACGATCTTAGTAAGCACGCCGTCGCATACCGTGCGCTTTCGCTTTTGATCCGCCGTCCTCCGGGACGCGAAGCTTACCCCGGAGACGTCTTCTATCTCCACTCCCGTCTGCTTGAAAGGGCGGCCTGCGTCGCGCCGGAATACGGCGGCGGCTCCATCACGGCCCTACCGATCATCGAGACTCAGGCGGGCGACGTCTCCGCCTACATCCCGACGAACGTCATTTCGATCACCGACGGCCAGATCTTCCTTGAAACGGAGCTGTTCCACTCGGGCATCATGCCGGCGATCAACCCCGGCATCTCCGTTTCCCGTATCGGCGGCAGCGCGCAGCTCAAACCGATGAAGAAGGTCTCCGGCGAACTGAAGCTGCTCTATTCGCAGTATCGCGAGCTGGCGGCTTTCGCCCAGTTCGGCAGCGACCTCGACGCCGATACCCGCGCAAGGCTGAATCTCGGCGACCGCATCGTCGAGGTGCTGAAGCAGAAGCGCAATTCGCCCCTCAGCGTCGGCTGTCAGACTTCGATCATCTACGCCGTCACGAAGGGCTATCTCAACGATATCCCCGTCGAGAAGGTCGCGGAGTATGAAACGGCGCTGTATGAGTTCATGAAGACCCGCTACGCCGACCTGCTCAAGCGCTTCGACGAAGGCAAATTCGATCAGGCCGATATCGACGAGCTCAATAAGGCGCTGACCGAGATGAACGAGAGTTTCCGCGCATAAGCGTTACCATATAAACCCGGAGTAAAACATGAGCGCAAACATCAAGCGGCTCAAGGCCAGGATCAAGAGCGTTGACTCGACGCTGCATCTCACCAAAGCGATGCAGCTCGTTGCCGCGGGCAAGATCCGCAAAGCCACGGAGCAGCTTCAAAATTCAAGGCGTTACTGCGAAGCGATGCAAAGCGTTGTAACATCCCTCGCGAAGAGCAAGGAATGCGCCGATTCGCTGTATGTCAAGGGCCCGGATAAGGAAAAAGGCGGCAAGACAGTGCTGATCGTTATCGCGGGCGACCGCGGCCTTGCGGGCGGCTATAACGCGAACGCGTTTCGCCTTGCGGATACCGTCGGCGCCGATGAGATCATCCCGATCGGCCGCCGCAGCATCGACCGCGTCGTCAACCATTACGGCGAAAAGCTGAGCGATAGCGGCTCCTTCCCGACGGAGGGCTTCAAGCCGGAGGACAGCAAAGCCCTCGCGGAAAAGCTCTGCAAAAGATATCTCGCCGGCGAGATTGGAACGATCAAGATCGTTTCAACGACCTATGTTTCGATCATGACCCAGACGGCGGTGCTTTCGACGCTCCTGCCCCTCAAGGACTGCGTGCTGCCTGAAAGCATCAAGACCCACGGGAAGAAAAAGCCGACCGCCGAAAACGAAGAGAATGTCGAGCAAAAGCCCGTCGGCGTTATGGAATTCGAGCCCGGCCCGAACGCCGTTCTCAGCGTCGCCGTGCCGGAATACCTTTCGAGCATCATATTCGGCCTTGTGCGCGAAAGCTTCGCGAGCGAGATCGCCGCAAGGCGCGTCGCGATGGACGCCGCAACGAAGAACGGCATCGTGATGAAGGACAATCTGAGCCTTGAATACAACCGCGCGCGCCAGGGCGCGATCACCCAGGAGATCGTGGAGATCGTCGCCGGCGCAGGCAGATGAGCCTTGCCTCATAAGAAATAAAATCGTAATCAACCGTACAGGAGCGGATGCAAATGAACGAAAATACGGAAAACAAGACTTTAAACAAGGGCGTTGTCGCCCAGGTCATCGGCCCCGTCGTGGACGTGCGCTTCCCCGCGGGCCAGCTTCCGGCGATCTTTAACGAGCTGAACACGAAGATCGGGAACAAAACGCTGACGGTCGAAGTCGCGCAGCACATCGGCGGCAACACCGCCCGCTGCATCGCGATGGAATCCACCGACGGCCTACGCCGCGGCGAGATCGTTGAGGATCTCGGCAAGCCCATCACCGTTCCCGTCGGCAAACAGACCCTCGGCCGCATCTTCAACGTTCTCGGCGATCCCGTGGACGAGATGCCTGCCCCGGAGGGCTGCGAGCACTGGACGATCCACCGCCCCGCGCCGGCGTATGCGGATCTTTCCGCCGCGACGGAGATCTTCGAAACGGGCATCAAGGTCATCGACCTCATCTGCCCCTATGCGAAGGGCGGCAAGATCGGTCTGTTCGGCGGCGCAGGCGTCGGCAAGACGGTCATCATCATGGAGCTGATCCACAACATCGCGAAGGAGCACGGCGGCATTTCGGTCTTCACCGGCGTCGGCGAGCGTACGCGCGAGGGCAACGACCTTTATAACGAAATGAAGGAATCCGGCGTTCTTTCGAAGACCGCGCTTGTTTACGGCCAGATGAACGAACCGCCGGGAGCACGTATGCGTGTCGGCCTTTCCGGCCTCACGATGGCGGAATATTTCCGCGATGAGGAGCATCAGGACGTTCTGCTGTTCATCGACAACATCTTCCGTTTCACTCAGGCGGGCAGCGAGGTTTCCGCTCTGCTCGGCCGTATGCCTTCCGCCGTCGGTTATCAGCCCACTCTGGCGACCGAGATGGGTGCGCTGCAGGAGAGGATCACTTCGACCAAGCGCGGTTCCATCACCTCCGTCCAGGCGGTCTATGTTCCCGCGGACGACCTTACCGACCCCGCGCCGGCAACCACCTTCGCGCACCTTGACGCAACGACGGTCCTTGCGCGTAACATCGCCTCCCAGGGCATCTATCCCGCCGTCGACCCGCTCGAATCCACGAGCCGCATCCTTTCCGCGGATATTGTCGGCAAGGAGCATTACGAGGTCGCGCGCGAGGTGCAGAGGATCCTGCAGCGCTACAACGAGCTGATGGACATCATCGCGATCATGGGCCTTGACGAGCTTTCCGATGAAGATAAGCTGACCGTTTCCCGCGCGAGGAAGATCCAGCGCTTCTTCAGCCAGCCCTTCCATGTTGCGGAGCAGTTCACCGGCTTCAACGGCAAGTACGTGCCCCTTTCGGAAACGATCCGCGGTTTCAAGGAGATCTGCGAAGGAAAGCATGACGACCTGCCCGAATCCGCGTTCCTCTATGTCGGAACGATCGACGAAGCCGTTGCGAAGGCCGCGGCGAATAAATAAAGAAAATGAAGGAATTCAACCTTAAAATCGCGACCCCCGCGGGGAATCTTTACAGCGGTGAAGCCGTTTCGCTGACGGTGCGCGGCACGGAAGGCTCGCTCGGCATCCTTGCCGGGCATATCCCGTTCGTAACGGTTTTGAAGCCGGCGGAATGCCACTTTATACTGCCGGACAACAGCAAGCGGGAATTTTCCTGCGGGACGGGGCTGCTGCTCGTTGAAAAGGAGCTCGTGACGGTCCTTTCGAGCGAGATCAAAATGGCGGAATAACTCCTTTTTACCATCACGAAAACGGGGAGCATGCGCTCTCCGTTTTTCTATAGCATTTCTATAACAGCGTTTTACCTATTGCAAATTTTGCCGTACTGCGTTATAATACACGGCGAAAACAGAATAGCTCCGCTGGGCGCGCGCTCCGGACTTCGGAGAGCTGAGAATGAGCCTTTGAACCTGTTGGGGTAATACCTGCGTAGGGAAGCGGTACGGAAATTTATGCATCATGCCTCCGCACCGTTTGCGGCGGCTTTTTGTTTGGGAAAGGCAGAAGAATGATTACTGCAATAATCGGTCTCGTGCTGTTCATCGCGGGCGTGGTAACGGTGATCGTCGGTGAAAATCCGGAGCACTTTTCGGAGATCTTCAACCATGTTTCTATCAAACTCAATAAGATGTTCAATTCCGAATTCTGGACTCAGCAGAACGTCATGATCATTATCGGTGCGCTGCTGATAACCGCGGGCACGATCCTCGTGATCGTAGGTCTTGTGCGGGCAAGGAATTCCGAAAAGGATACGAAATTCAATACTTTCTGCAAAAAAGTCTTCAGCCGTGAGAACGGCGCGCTGCTGCCGATCATCGGCGGTATTGTGGCGGTCCTCGGCATCATCTGCCTTGTGATCGGCATCAAAGCAAAGCAGGGCTCGCTTGAGGTCAGCGGCTTCTTCTCCGCCCTCGGCGATTACACCTCGCTGGCCTTCATCGTGATGGGCTGCATCCTGGCGCTCGCCGGCGTCGTGATGGTCCTGATCGGCGTTGTGATGAAGCAGAAGATCAGCACGCAGCAGCTCGTTGAAAGCGCGCTGATGGTCGCGGCCGGCACAGTGCTCAGCTTCCTGAAGATCGACCTTGCCTTCGGCGGCGGCCCGACCCTGCTCAGCATGCTTCCGCTCGTCATCATCAGCCACCGCTACGGCGCGGGCTGGGGCGTTTTCACGGCGTTCGTTTACAGCGTGCTGCAGATGCTCTTCGGCCTCGATAACGTCGCCTGGGCTTCGAGCGCTGTCATGGCGGCCGGCGTGATCCTGCTTGACTACATCCTTCCGTACACGGCGATTGGTCTTTCAGGCATCTTCGGCAAGAAGCGTTCCTCCGTTGCGATCGGTATCGTCGTCACCTTCCTGCTCCGATTCCTCTGCCACTTCATCTCCGGCGCGTGGATCTGGGGCGAGTACATGCCCGAAGAATTCATGGGCATGACCATGACGAATCCGTGGTTCTATTCCTTCCTTTACAACGGCTGGTACATGGGCCTTGAGATCATCCTGACGCTCGTCGTTGCGATGATCATCTATCCCTCGCTTGAAAAGTATTTCGTCGGAAGCGACCTCAAGAGCAATAAAAAACCGTTGAAGAACAACTAAAAACGAAAGAAGCCGCCGTGCAGAGGCACGGCGGCTTTTCTATTATACCGATATCAGACCTTCACTTCGCATTCCATACTCATCACGGCGCAGCCGCCGATGCGGATGCGCGGCCCGCCGGGCGTTTCGGTCAGGATGCTTTCAACGCGGCAGGGCCTTCCCATGTGCTCGCCCTGCAGGAAAACATTCGTTTCGCCGGGGCGGATGCGGCCGAGCAGATGCAGATAATAGGTCAGCGCGGCGTTCGCCGTGCCCGTGGCGCATTCCTCGGGGATGCCGTAGAGCGGAGCGAAATTGCTGCAAAACGCCGTGATCCCGCCTTCGCCCGGCGCGAACATATGCACGCCGACACAGCCGAATTCCCGGGAAAGCTCCGAGACCTCCGCTTCGTTTTGACGGGCGGAGAGCAATATTTCGCGCGAGGAAACGGGGAGCATGATGTCGGCAAGTCCCGTTGAAACGATCCGTGCGGGGAAGGCTTCGGGAATTGCTTCGGGGGAAAGCCCGTAGGCGGCATAGAGCCGCGCCGATTCATCGCCGGACAGCGTGCGCAGCAGCTCCGGTCGGGCCATATCCATAAGTACGCTCACGCCGTTCACGCTGACGGCAAGCTTTCCCGCTTTCGTGACGGCAGTGTATCCGCCGTTGCCGATCCTTCCGGCGAGCCGCAGCGCCGAAAAAGCGGCGACCGTCGCATGCCCGCAGAGCGGGACTTCGCCGGCGGGTGTGAAATAACGGAGCGGGATCTCGCTGCCGGCAGCGGGGGAGACGAACGCCGTTTCGGAATGCTTGAATTCGGCGGCGATTAGCTTCATCGTTTCATCGTCAAGCGGCCTCGATAAAAAGACGACGCCCGCCTGATTGCCCGAAAAGCGTTTTTCGGTGAATGCGTCCATAACATAAGCTTTCATCGGGATCCCTCCGTTTTGCGGTCTTTCAATTGATTATACCATCGCGCCGCGTTTCGGGCAAGCTTTTGCCGCCGAATGCGGGCGAGGCAGACTTTCGGCGTCGAAACCGGGATCCCACTGCGGGAAAGCTTGACAGAGCGGGGTGGATTGACTATACTTATTATGTATATATCAAGCGAATGATCGGAGGACAAAGCTTTGGCATTCATGGAAAACGCATCCCTTCGGTTCAAGCGCATGCAGAACATCAATGCGCTGAACAGCGAAGCGACAAAACTCGAAAAAGCGAACGCGGAGCTTTTTTCGAAACTCGGCATCGCCTATTTTGAAAAGCACTTCAACGCTCCGGAAGGAGAATTTGCCGGATTCGTGAACGAGATAATCGGCAACAACGCGAACATAAAAAGGATGAGAGCCGAAGCGCAGTGGCTGAAATCGATGCTGACCTGCCGCAACTGCGGCGCGGACCTGAAGGAAAACCAGCAGTTCTGCCCCTCCTGCGGAACGAAGGTGGAGCGCGAAATGCCGCAGGGCTTTGATCCCGATGCACCGACTCCCGTTCCGACTCATGTGCCCGCGCAGCCCGCAGCGCCTGCCGGCGCACCCTCCGTCTGCGCGAATTGCGGCGGAAAGCTTGTTCCCGGCGCCGCTTTCTGCGCCGCCTGCGGAACGCCCGCGCCGCGCAGCAGCGCACCCGCGGGGGACAGCGTCATCTGTCCGAAATGCGGCAAACAGCTCCGCGCCGGCGCGAAGTTCTGCTCCGGCTGCGGCAATGTTGTGAACTGAGGAAAGCTCGCCCCAAAGCGTAACTGCGTTTCCGACCAAAAACGCCGGACAGCAACAAATTCTTCTTAACAGCAGACCCTGCGTAAAGAACGCGGGGTTTTTCTTTATCGAAAGCCGCTGCGCCGAATCCATTTCAGACGTTGAATTGTCCCATTGAGTTGTGTTATAATGTAATTTGGGAGCGGAGGTGCCTTCGCTCAATGAAACAACCGGAGTAAAGTTATGAAGCTTGGTGTAATCGGATTGCCGAACGTCGGCAAGAGCACGCTTTTCAACGCGATCACGAAGGCCGGCGCGCAGGCGGCGAACTATCCCTTCTGCACGATCGAGCCGAACGTCGGGATCGTCAACGTCAGCGATCACCGTCTTGATGTGCTGAACGAAATGTATCATCCGAAGAGCCTCGTTGCGGCGACGATCAAATTTGTCGATATCGCCGGTCTCGTGCGCGACGCGCACAGGGGCGAGGGCCTCGGCAATAAATTCCTTGCCCATATCCGCGAGGTGGACGCGATCGTCCATGTTGTCCGCTGCTTCGAGGACGATAACGTCGTCCACGTCGACGGCTCCGTCGATCCCGTCCGCGATATGGACACTATCAATCTCGAACTCATCTACGCCGATATTGAAACCATCGAACGCCGGATCGACAAGGCGAAGAAAAATTCCAAGAGCGGCGAGAAGAAATATCTTTCGGAGATCGCGTTCCTCGAGCGGATCAAGGCGCATCTCGATGAATTCAAACCCGTGCGCAGCATGGAGATGAACGAGGATGAAAAGAAGGCGGCGGACGAGCTGTTCCTTCTTACGACGAAGCCCGTCATCTATGTTGCGAACATCAGCGAGGATCAGCTCGGGACCGAGCCCGAAGACGTGAAAAAGCTCTATGAGCAGGCCGCGGCGGAGGGTGCGCAGGCGCTGACCATCTGCGCGAAGATGGAGGAGGAGCTCTCCGAACTCTCGGATGAGGAAAAGAACGCCTTCATCGAGGATCTCGGCATCGGCGAAAGCGGCCTCGACAAGCTCGTCAAGGCAAGCTACGCGCTGCTCGGCCTCATCAGCTTCCTGACCGCCGGAACGGATGAGGTCCGCGCATGGACGATCACGAAGGGCACGAAAGCTCCCGGCGCCGCGGGCAAGATCCACACCGACTTCGAGCGCGGTTTCATTCGCGCGGAAGTCGTGCCGTATGAGACCCTTGTCGAGCAGGGCAGTATCGCAGCCTGCAAGGAGAAGGGACTTGTCCGTTCGGAGGGCAAGGACTACGTCGTTCAGGACGGGGATGTCATCGTTTTCCGTTTCAACGTATAATATGGAACTTTTCGCCTGGCACAACTCAAGGGAAAGCATCTGCCGTTCGCCCTTCGGGCCGCTTCAATGCGGCGAAGAGGCGGTCATCCGCCTGCGCCTTCGCGGAGCGGATGCGGAGAGGGCTGCGACGAAGCTGCGTTTCTGGGCGGACGGCCGCGAAACGCTGATCGAAGGCGCGAAGGAGACCGTGGACGGTGAGATCTATCACGCCTACCGCATCAAAGCGCCGGAAAAGCCGCAGCTGCTCTGGTATTATTTCATTATCGAAGTGAACGGCGAGCGGCGGTTCTACGGCGGAAGAACGGGTGAAGGCAAGCCGGCGGGCATGCAGCCCCCGGATTTTCAGATCACGGTCTATGACCGCGGCTACCAAACGCCGGACTGGTTCAAAAAAAGCATAATCTACCAGATCTTCCCCGACCGCTTCAACAGCGGCGCGCCGGATCGGAACGGAAAAACCGGCCTTGACAGGCTCGAATACCATGAAAAGCTCGGCAGGAAGGTCTTCCGGCATAAAAACTGGGACGAACCCGTCGTCCACGCGCCGATGGAGGGCGAGAAATTCTATCAGCCCAACGATTTCTTCGGCGGGGACCTTGAGGGTATCCGCGAAAAACTGCCGTATCTCGCCTCGCTCGGCGTGAACTGCGTCTATCTTAACCCGATCTTCGAATCGTCGAGCAACCACCGCTACAATACCGCCGATTATATGAAGATCGATCCCGTTCTCGGCGATGAGCAAGCGCTTTCCGCCCTCGTTCGGGAAGCGAAGGAATACGGGATCCGGCTGATCGCCGACGGCGTTTTTTCCCATACCGGCGACGACAGCGTTTATTTCAACAAATACGGGCGCTATCCTTCCGCAGGCGCGTACGCGGGTGAGAGTTCACCGTATTATGAATGGTATGATTTCCGGGGATCGCCGGATAAATACCGCTGCTGGTGGGGCTTCGAGACCCTTCCGGAGGTCAACGAGGAAACGCCCTCATACGTTGATTTTATCCGCAAAGTCCTTGAAAAATGGGCGGGCTTCGGCATCACGAGCTGGAGGCTCGATGTTGCGGATGAGCTGCCGGACAGCTTCATTGAAAAGCTGCGCGAAAAGGTCAAATCCCTTGATCCGGAGGGTGTGCTGCTCGGCGAAGTCTGGGACGACGCCTCCAACAAGGTTTGGGAGAAGGGCCTGCGCAGATATGTTTACGGCCATGAGCTCGATTCGGTGATGAACTATCCCTTCCGCGACGCGGTGCTTGCGTTCTTCACTTCGAAGCTCGACGCCTACGGCCTCAACGACGCCCTCGGCGGCCAGCGGGAGAGGTATCCGGAGCCGTTTTACCGCGCCTGCATGAACACCCTCGGCTCGCACGACACGCAGCGTGTGCTGTCCGTGCTCTCCGGCGCGCCGGATAAGGACGCCCTGACAAGGCGCCAGCAGGCGGAGTACCGCCACGACGAACGCGCCGTGCAGATCGGAAAGATCAAGCTCATGACGGCTGCATGCCTGCAGTACTCGATGCCGCAGCCGCCCTGCGTCCTCTACGGCGACGAGGCGGGGATGCTCGGCCTTACGGATCCCTTCAACCGCGGAACATTCCCCTGGGGGAGGGAGGACCGGAACCTGACGGCGCATTACCGCCGCCTCGGGAAACTCCGCAGAGAGAGCGCCGCGCTGACGGAAGGCACGGCAGTATTCTGCCCCGTGTCGCCGGATGTTTTCGCCGTCTATCGTCGAAAGGGCGATGAAACGGCGATCACGTTCGTCAATTCCTCCGGCCAGAGCCGCGATATCGTTGTTTCCGAACGCGATTTCCGCGAAGGTCCGGACGCAGCGAGCGTGCGCTTTGCCGAAAAATACATCGACGGCCTCGGCAGCGGGATCGTGCATTCCGCAAACGGGAGCATCGAAGTTCAGCTTCAGCCCTACGGCGCGATGATGCTCGCGGGGAAGATCGGGAACGAATAAAGGAGTTGGTACTATGAAAGGTTACGGCTTTGACAGGCTTTCGCGCGACGTGATGTTCCTTACGCTTGCGCTCAATGTTGTCGGGCTCGTCTTCTGGAACAGCATCGCGGGCATCGTGATCTGCGCCTTCGCGGCGGGACTCATGGCCCTGATCCTTTTCAGAACGCTTTCGACAAACGCCGAAAAGCGGCAGGAAGAGCTTGCCGGCTATGAAAAGATCGCCGGCGCCGTCGGCGGTTTCTTCAAGGGCCTTTTTAAAAACAAAAAGAAGGAAGCGGAATCGAACGAAGATCCCGCATACAAATATTTTAAGTGCCCGTGCTGCAAGCAGGAACTGCGCGCGCCGAAGGGCAAGGGACGGATCCGTGTGACGTGCTCGAAATGCGGCAACCGTTTCGAAAAAAAGGTTTAAAAACGCCTGCGGGCGATGAAAGGATTTCTATGGAAGAGCTTGAATTCAAATTCGACACCCAGCTCCTTATCGAGGGCGAGGACCTGTCCGAGGACGATATCATCGACTATATCACCGAAAACATCGAAGGTGACTGCCTTCTTGCCGTCGGGGATGAGGAGCTGATAAAGATCCATTTCCATACCAACACGCCGTGGAAGCTGCTCGAATACGCCGCTTCGCTCGGGGATATCTACGACATCGTCGTGGAGAACATGCAGCGCCAGGAAAACGGACTGCAGGGCTGAAATTTCAAATGCTTACGGAATTCGGCCTCGGCGACCGCGTCGAGATGAGAAAAAAGCATGCCTGCGGCGGGAACGAATGGGTGATCACCCGCACCGGCGCGGATATCCGCATCCGCTGCGCGAAATGCGGCCGCTCCGTGATGCTCGACCGCGGCGATTTCATGCGGGCTGCGAAAAAACGCCTCGCTGCGGCGGAAACCGAGCAGGCAGCGGGCGCGGAGGTCAATGAACGGAATGAGGAAAACGATGGATAATAATAACGCGATCGGCGCGGATGAGACCCTCTGTGATGAGTTCAAAGAGGTCTCGGGCATAAACGGCAGACGCGCCCGGAAAATCGCCGCGGAGAAATTCGAAGCCGCCGCGGAAAAGCTGCATAAGGGCCACAAGGCGCTGAACAGGACCCTCACCGGGGGCTTCGTGCTCACGCTTATTGCCGTGATCCTTGCGGCGCTTGCGCTGCGCCAGTTCGTTTTCGAACCGACGCTTGTTGACGGCGAATCGATGGAGAACAACCTCATGAACGGCGAACGCGTTGCCGTTTCGAAAGCCGCGTACTGGTTCAGCGAACCCAAACGCGGTGATATCGTGATCGTGCATTACCCCGGCAGGGAAGGCCGCTTCGTGAAGCGCATCATCGCCTTCGGCGGAGAAACGATCACCATCCGCCAGGGGTATGTCCTGATCGACGGCAAAAGGCTCGACGAATCCGCCTATGCCGGCGACTGGTACGGAAAAATCACGCGCCTGATCGACACAAGAGGCAATAAAAACGGCGAGTACACCGTTCCGGAAGGCTATGTTTTCGTGATGGGCGACAACAGGAACGTTTCCCATGACAGCCGTGCGATCGACGTCGGACCGATCGCCAACGAACAGGTCCTCGGCAAAGCGTTCGCGGTGATCTGGCCTGTTTCGGGGATCAGGGGGATCAAATGAGAAAACCGAATGACGCCGTTCGTCCGCGCAGCGGGCAGCGGAGCACGCTCCAATTCCATATCATCGACTGGCTGACCGCCGTTCTGATCGCGGCCGGAGCGATCGCGCTGCTGCTCTTCGTCGTTTTTACGCCGATCCGCGTGCGCAGCTCCGGCGTTTCGGATTTTTATAACGGGGATCTCGTCTTCGCGGATAGGCTCTCCAAATACATCTTCGGCTTCTCCCGCGGCGATGCCGTTGCGGTCAAAAACAGCAGCGGCTCCGACGGCAGCAGGCATATCGCAAGGGTCGTCGCTGCGGCGGGGGAGAATGTTGTGATCGCCGAAGGCCGTGTCTATATCAACGGCCAGCTCCTCGACGAATCCGCATACGCCGATGCTTTCGACAGCGGGCTGAGGATGGAGTTTGAAATTCCGGACGGCAGTCTGCTGCTGCTTCCGGATGAGCGCGGCGGCCTCGGTGAGCGCGACGTGCTCTCGTGCGTCACGGCGTTCGACGATATCGTCGGCGAGGTGCGGCTGATCGCATTTCCGCTGAAACGCATAAGCTTTTTCAGCTGACAAATTCATTTTCGCCTATGGATATTCTCGCAACAGTCTATATGCTCGCCTTTGCCGCCTGCGGGATCCTGATCGCGCGGCCCGTTTTTCGGAAGGACGATCCCTTCCGGCGGATCTTCTTCGGCCTTGTTTTTGGCCTCGTGATGCTGATCTGGCTGCCGACGCTCCTCGCGTTCTTCCTCGGGTTCACGAAAACCGTGCAGTATCTCGCTCTCGGGATCGCGGTCGCGGCCGCCGGAGCGGCAACGGTCGTCTCGATCCTCAGAAACAGGCGCGGTCCGCAGTTTTCCGCTTTCGAGCGGAAAAAACTCGGGCATGAGCTTATTCCGCTGCTCGTTGCCGCGGTCCCGCTCGCCGCTATCGGCTTCATTCTGCACCTCAATCATACGATCGTTCCGGCATCCAACGGCTCCCTGCATGTCGGCCAGTGCACCTACGGCGACCTCTGCATGCACCTCGGCTTCATTTCGAGCATCAGCGTTCAGCAGACCTTCCCGCCGGATTATTCGATCCTTCCGGGAACGCCGCTCGGATATCCCTTCCTTTGCGACAGTGTGAGCTCGACCTTCTATTCCCTCGGCGCATCGCTTCGCACCGCGGCGCTGCTGCCCGCGCTTTATGCCTATCTCGTCGTTGTGCTCGGCGTCTATTTCTTCTTCGATACATGGTTCCGGAGCAAGAAAACAGCCGTGTTGGCGACTTATATGTTCTTTATCGGAGGCGGCCTCGGCTTCGCCTATGTTTTCAACAACAAGCAGCTCCTCGAAGTGAACGGCATCGACCGCGTGCAGGAGGTGCTGACGGGGTGGTACCGCACGCCGACGAATATCCCGGATGAAGGCCTACGCTGGGTCAACGCGATCGCGGATATGCTCGTTCCGCAGAGGGCGACCCTCTTCGGCTGGGCGCTGCTTTTCCCTGCGCTGCAGCTGCTTTTCCGCGGCGCGATCCGTCGTGAGAACCGCGTTTTCATCCCCCTCGGGATCATCGCTGGCGCAATGCCCCTCGTTCACACCCATTCCTTCGTTGCGCTCGGGATAATTTCGATCGTGCTGTTCATCGCCGCCTGCCTGCGCCTCGTTAAGGAATACCGCCCCGGCGATGATTCGGCCCTCACCGTGCGGATAATCGTCTGCCTGATCGTGATGACCGTTTTCTGCGTCCTCAGGCTGCTTCCGATCCGCGTTGAGAACGGCGCGGAGGGGTTTGACCTTAGTGCCTGCACCGTCGGCTGCGCCGTCGCCTTCATCACGGCGATGGGCATTTCGGTTTTCGCTCTGATCAGATCCATACTCAATAAAAAGAGCATTGCCTTCCCGATTGCCGCCGTGGCCGTTTCGCTGATCGCGGGTTATGCCGCGCTGAGCGGCGTTGAAAGGAAAAGCACGCTCCTGCTGTTCGCCCCCGCGGCCGCCGCGGCGGTGCTGCTGCTGACCGTGCTGCTGCTCGGCATGACCGACCGGAAAAGGAGCGCGGAGGAGATCCCCGCGGATGCTGAAGATACCGAACCGGAAGAAACCGAAGTGATAGAAACCGCAGCGGAAGAAACCGGAGTCGAAGAAACCGCTGCCGAACCGATCGCCGAAGAAACGGCGGAAGCGGAGCGGAGCGTGCCGCAAGCCGAAGAAAAGGCGGAAGCACCCGGCGAGGAGCTTCCGGCGGAGAAGCCCGTCATTCGGGAGGATACTGCGCTGCGGCGGACGATCCGCAACATCCTTGCTTTCGCTCTGTTCGGCGTGATCGCCGTTTTGCTCGCTGCGCCGCAGATCTTCGGCTTCACTTTGAAGCAGTCCGCGGATAACGAACAGTTCCTCCGCTGGAGCTTCAACTGGGCGAACAACAGCGACAGCTGGCTCTGGTTCTATATCAAAAACCTAGGCCTGATCTTCATCCTCATGCCCGTCGCCTTCCTGACGGAGAAAAAGCAGAGCCGCATCTTCTTCGCGGGAGGTCTCGCGATCTGGGCGGTCTCGGAGATCCTGCTCTTCCAGCCGAACCCCTACGACAACAACAAACTGCTCTTCGTCTGGTTCGCGCTGAGCTGCGGCATCGTCGCGCATCTGATCGTCAAAAAACTGACGTGTCCCGTGCAGAAGTTTGTCAACGGCGTCAAAAAGACCGACGCTGCGGCGACTGCCGCCCGCTTCATCCTTCTCATCACCGTGCTCGCAGCGATCTTCACTTCAGGCGTCATGACGCTCCACCGCGAATACATCTCCGGCGACCATTGGGGGACGGTCACCGACGCCGCGACCGGCGAAGAACGGTTCGGCTATTCCGAAAACGGCTATGAGGTCGTTCCGGCGTATCTTGTTGAGCTCTGCGACTGGGTGAAGGAGAATACGGAGCCGGACGCGACTTTCCTGACCGACAACAACCACAACAACGCCGTCGCGATGCTGACGGGGCGGAATATTTTCTGCGGGTCCGGGACCTTCCTCTATTTTCACGGCGTCAATTATCGACCGCGCGAAGCGCTGATCAGGCTGATGTACTCCGAACCGGAGGAATTCCTGCTTTTGAACAGCAGGATCTACGGCATCGACTATGTTTTGATCGGGCCGAACGAGAAGAACAAGATCCCCGAGCTCAATATCATGTGGTTCCGCGACAACCTCGAATGCGTTTACGACAACGGCCATGCCGCAATCTATAAGATCCCCGAAACCGAGGGAAATATCAAATAACGGAGGAAACGAATGAAGACTTATTTTCTGATGTTCGGCTGCGGTATGATCGTTCCGCTGATCATGCTCATCTGCGGCTTTTTCCTTTGGAAATTTCCCCCGAAAACGCGCAATTCCTTCGTCGGCTACCGTACCGGCGCTTCGATGAAGAACGCAGAAAGCTGGGATTTCGCGCAGAAATTCTGCGGGAAGCTCTGGATTTGGGTCGGCTTCTTCATGCTGATCGCGACTGCTGTGCTGTTTATTCTGCTGCCGGATAAAAGCGAGGACGGGCTCAAAAACGTAAGTCTGATCGTGACGGCGGCGCAGCCGGTGCTGATGCTGCTTACGATCATTCCCGTGGAGATAGCGCTAAAGAAAAAATTCGGCGGGAAAAACGAAAAAGAATAAGACGGACAAACAAAAAGCACTTCCGGCGGAAGTGCTTTTTCATATGCTTGCTTTATCAGTGTCCGTCGACCCGCCGCAGGAAGAAATAGATCCTTCCGCCGCGCTCCGATTCGGCGTGCGTATCGGAGCAGGTCAGGACCGTGACGAAGCGGTCGTCCGGCGTCACATTAACGGAATAGCCGAATTCCGACCGCTGCTTCTGCGTGCGGATCCATTCCTCGATGTTTTCGCGGGTAAGGCGCTCCATCGTGTAGTTATAGCAGCAGTTGTAGTATTGGGAGGATTTGGAGGGATCGGAGGGCTTTTCCTCATACATCGCGAAAACTTCGTAAAGCGCGGTCTCGCCGAAAAGATTGATCGACCAAAGCCGCCGCGTATAGGTCGCGTAGGCGCGGGAGTATTGATCCTGGATCTTATGCAAATCATGGAGCATCGTTCCGGATTTGCGAAGGTTATGCCCGGTTATAACGGTATTTTTCGATGGGTAATTGTAATAAAGGTAGATAGAGCCGTTGGAGCTCGAAGCTCCGCTCGGGCTGTGGTAATGGTAGTAAAAATCGTCGCCGTACATCAGCGGCGCGTCGATATTCGTGCCGGCGATGCTGATGTAGCCGCAGGTGTCCCTGTTCGTGCGCTCCGCGGCGCAGACCTTCGCCATATAGGTGAACTCCTTGGCGTATTGGTCGATGACCGTATAGCCGAGAAGGTGGTAGCGGAGCTGTTCGAGGTCGGCGGCGTCGATCGCGTTCGGCCGCGAAGGCTCGCGGATGATGTTCGCGGCCTGCTTCGAAGCGGCGGAGAGCTGGGAAGCGCCGGACATATGGCTCCTGAGAAGGTCAATGTCCGCCTGGGTGATCTGCCCGTCGCAGTCGATATCCCCGAGGATCACGGCGGTGCCGACGGTACCGTCCCAAAGCGCGTATTCATCGCCTGTGCGGATCGGATCCCCATTTTCATCGGCGCTGCCTGGCGCGATGCCGAGAACAAAGCCGTCATCCGTCAGATACGGCGCGAGGCGCCAGGAATCGATCCTGCATTCATAGTAATCGTTGCCGCCGAAGGCCGTGACGGTGCCGTCGCGGTGCATGATGACGGCATGCTCCGCCGCTGCGGCGAACCAGCAGCCGTCGTCGAAAACGGCTTCGGTACCGCCTTCTTCGCCGATGCAGAGCGCGCAGTCGGTATGCAGGCGGCCTTCGCCGTCGATATAGGCGGTGCAGCCTTTGCCCGCGAAAACGGCGGTGCAGTCGGAAACGCCGATGAAGGGATCGTTTTCACGCGTTGAAAGAAGCTCACCTTCAGCCGTCATGCCGACGAGGTGATCTGGCGCTGCGGCGAGCTTTATCACGCCGCGGCCGAGGAAGGTGCGGAAATCGGGAACGCCGCCGAGGGCGAAATAGCCGCCCTTTTCATCGATCGAAATGACGTAATTCCCGCTCGCGGCGATCGTGCGGACATTCTTGAGACCGTTCGTCGTGTTGTTCGTCGAAAGCACCGTTCCGTCGCTCTTGAGGCCGTAGACGGCGCTGTCGGAGCAGCAGAGCTCGACGATATCCGTCCAGTCCGCCGTGCGGCCGGCGAGGGCGTCATCACCGGCGACGAGGACCTTGCCTTCCTCCGTCAGCGCGGCGGTGAAATTATCGTTCGTGACGATATAGATGACGCTGCGCCAATCGTAGCAGGCGCAGCGGCCGTTGGTCACGCCGGTATAGGAAAGCAGCCCGACGGAGGAAAGGCCGTAGGTCAGCCTTTTCGAAGCGGCGACCATGCCTTTCGGTGCGGGGAAGGGCGTGAGCTCGGGTTCAGCGGTCGGCTCCGGCGTTTCGGAAGGAGCCGGCTCGGATGTTGGGGAGAACGTCGGCACGGGGGAAGGAGTATCCTGCGGTTCGATCGTTTCGGCCGGTTCCTCGGTCGCTTCCGCGTCGGCATCGCCGGTTTTATTTCCGCAAAAGCGCAGCGGGAGGATGACGGCGAGAAGCAGCGCGACAGCAGCCGCCCCGCAGATCAGAACGGGCTTTTTGTTCTTTTCGAAGAAAGTTTTAAGCTTCATAGGTCCTCCGCTTCCTTATGCTTTTCAAGGATTTTTACGGCGGCATAGCGCGCCGCGGACCGGACGGCGGAAAAGGGCGAATCGTCCGCCCGGCGGATCGCTTCCCGGAGTTCCTCCTCGGGGAGAAGGCCGTCCCTTGCGGCAAACGCGAGCGCTTCCGCCGTGAGCTTGCCGCCCGAGGTCATGTTTTTGCCGACAAGGGCGCGCGCCGCTTTGGTTTCTCCGTCGATGAGGCGATGAATATCGAACGCTGCAGACGCTTCTTCGCCGGGTACGGCTTTTTCGAGCTTCGCGTTCATCGGGCAGGCATATTGGCAGATCTCGCAGCCGATGAAGGTGATCTGTTTTTCGCGGATGCAGTCCTCGTGGTCCGCCGTTTCCATCCGAAGCCGCATGCAGCGGGCAAGATCGAGCCCGTTTTCGCCGGGAGCGCCGAAAGGGCAGGCCTTTTCGCAGGCGCGGCAAGCGGCGCAGGGGAAAGAAATGCGCTCGTCGTATCCGAGCGGCGGGATGCCGCCGACGGCGACGGTCATCAGCACCACGCGTGTGCCGTATGGCGGGATTGCGCGGAGCGAGGTTTTGAGCTCAACGCCGATCCCCGCTTCCTCGAGCGCCTGCTTCAGCGGGATCTCGACCTTTTCGGCGCGGATGCCGAGCGCAGCGAGCTCCGCAAGCAGCGACTTCATGCCGAAATACGCCTTGTTGGAAGCGAGATAGTAGGCGGGGATCCGCTCATCCGCCGTGAAAGGCGAATAGGGATAAACAAGGCAGCAGACGGAGGAAGCGAACGGGTATTCCGCCGGGACGTCCGCGCAGAGACGGTGCGGATTCTCACCGAGCGCATATTTTCCGGGCGCAAGGAAATACACCCTTGAAAAACCGTGCGCCGCCGCGAGACGGGCGAATTCAGCGTGAGTCAAACCGTTCCTCCGAACCGCAAAGCCCCACCGTAAGGCAGGGCAGTTTTGTTAGATGTTCTGCAATTTATTGAGGCCGAGCTCCAGCCTGCGGAGCGCTTCGTCGCGGCCGAGCAGCGCGGCGATCTCGATCGCGCCGCCGGGGGTGACGGCCTGGCCGCTCATCGCGATGCGGACAGGCCAGAGCAGCGTGCCGTTCTTCATGCCCTTCTCCGCGGCGTAGTTCATCAGGAAATCATGCAGCGCCGTTTCAGTCCACTCGGGCAGCGCCTTGAGCTGCGGCACAACGTCCGCGAGGATATCGCGGCAGACCTCAGGATTCGTCTTGGATTTCTTATTCGTGAAGAGCTCGAGCTCGTAATCCTCGTTCATGTGCGCGAGGAAGCCGACCATGCCCGTGATATCGGTCAGCACCTCGGTGCGGGGCTGCAGGATCCGCGCGAAGATCGCTTTGTCCATGTGCCCGACGCCCGCGGCCTCAAGATACGGCTCGGCACGCTTGATGTACTCCTCGGGCGTGAGCCTTCTGATATACTCCGCGTTCATCCAGCGCAGCTTCGTATGGTCGAAGATGGCGGGGGATTTCGAAAGACCCTCGAGGGAGAAGGCCTCCTTGAGCTCATCGAGAGTGAAGAATTCCCTTTCGTCGCCGGGATTCCAGCCGACGAGGGCAAGATAGTTGATGATCGCCTCCGGCAGGAAGCCCGCGTTGACGAGGTCCTCGAAGGTCGCGTCGCCGTCGCGCTTGGAGAGTTTATGCGTCGCGTCGCGCATGATCGTGGTAAGATGGACGTACATCGGCTTTTCCCAACCGAACGCCTCGTAAAGCAGGTTGTATTTCGGCGTGGAGGAGAGGTATTCCATGCCGCGCATAACGTGGGTGATGCCCATCGTGTGGTCGTCGATGACGTTCGCGAAGTTATAGGTCGGCATGCCGTCGGCCTTGATGAGGATCATGTCGTCGAGCTCGGAACAGTCCACCTCGATATGGCCGTAAATCGCGTCGTCGAAATCCGCCTTGCCCTCCGTTGGAACGTTCTGGCGGATAACATACGGCTCGCCCGCGGCGATGCGGCGTTCGACCTCCTCCTTCGGGAGGTTCAGACAGTGCTTGTCGTATTTAAAGGTTTCGCCCTTTGCCTCCGCTGCGGCGCGGCGCTCGTCCAACTCCTCTTTCGTGCAGAAGCAGTAATAGGCCTTGCCCATCTCAACGAGCTTTTTCGCGTAGGGGAGATACATATCCTTGCGCTCGGACTGAACATAGGGGCCGTAATCGCCACCGACGTCGGGACCTTCGTCCCAGATAAGGCCGGCGATGCGGAGCGTTTCGTAGATCTTTTCCTC
>JAEEYN010000102.1 GCA_016288175.1 Bacillota bacterium
ATTCATAAAATGTTCCAAACGAAAATTGCCACCCCCATACGGAGGTGGCAAAATTTTTGCGTCCTCAAATCATCACCTTTACTGCGAACCCGGTGGGCCAGAAATAAAAGTTCGTCTGATTCTGCTTTGGTGGAGGCGAGGGGAATCGAACCCCTGTCCGAAAAACTGTCTGCAAGACTTTCTACGAGCGTAGTCGGTATTTTAACGTTCCCTCCGCGGCTCTCCTGCCGACAGGATAGCCGCTTCAGTAGTCCCTTTATCCCACCCCGGGCGAGGCAGACCGGAGCTGGTTCCCCACATTGATGACGCCCGTATCCGCAGTCGTGGGCAGCTGCGGGCGGACGGCCGCGCTAATTAAGCAGCGGCGGGTACGAAATGATATTCGTCAGTTATATTTAAGAATTTCCCGCTTTTAGCGAAGCTCGGGGCTTCGGCTCGCTTATCCGGCATCCACGATCCCCGTCGAAACCATGTACGCCCCCATAGCCCGCGTATTATATCATCAATGAAAGCTTTTTGCAAGCCTTAGCAGATTATTCATCGGGAATCTCGGATGACGGCGGAAGGCGGGGCGAAGCTGAAAAAGGAAACGCCGAAGCGTTTCCCTCTAAAAACCCTATATCGGATTGGAAATAAGCATCAAAGCTTGCCCTCTTTGAAGTTCTTCTTGGTTGCAAACGTTGCGATAAGGCCGATCGCGCCCCAAAGCGCAAAGAAGATTCCGAAGCCGATGCCCATCCATTTAACAATGTTGAATTGCTCACCCATTCCGCCGATCACAAAACCGGCAACGATGAATATGACGGCAAAGATCAGGTACATGATGCTGTTGCGGATGCCGCGCTTCGCCTGCTTGTTAAGGCTCTCCTGCCCGGCTTCAGGGTCGATCACGGAAATGGCTTTTGAAAGCTGGACGGCGTCCATATGGGATTCGGGATAATTGGTGCAGTCCTTCAGCAGCGAAAGAGCGGGCTCTTTGAATCTAAAACTGTTGTAGATTGCATTTCCGGCAGCATACTCCATATTGTAGGCAGCCATGGAGCGCTGCTTGAACTCCGCGGACGCTCCGTCGACGGTGCTGAATTTGAGATAGTGGTTCCTTGCGGTGTCAATGAATGCAGAGCGGAGGTTGCGGAGCGCTCCGGCGATCTCGGTGCAGACGGCCTGCTGCTGGCCGGCAGGAACGCCGGACTTGATCAGCGCCATCGTGTTCGGAATGCAGTTCGCGACCTTGCTGCATTCGCCCGTCATATCAATGAGCCTTGCGGACGCTGCACGATAATAAACGGAATAAAAGTAGGATTCCCAGTTCTTGCCGTCAAGTGTTTTGGCGAGCTCGTAATACTGCGCGGCATTTTGCGAATTGCCTTCCTGCTTGGCCTGCCTTGCGAGGGTCAGATAATTGTTGAGCGCGCCGGACTGATCGACCTTGACGGATCCTTCGACTTCGACCATGAGCTTCTTTGCATTCTCGACCGTGTACTTCGTTCCGCAGCTTTGGCAGACGTAGAATTCGCCGTCCTTGACAACGTCGTGGCTCGAGCACATTTCGCATACGATTGCTTTCATCTTGTTTCCTCCTGTTGAAACTAAAAAGTGTGGTTCCAAACGGAACCACACCCGCAAAATGCATAGTCCCGTTTGTTGCCACACAAACATTCGGTACGTCAAATTGAACGCCAAATTGGAACCAGCCTTTTTGCCAAAAGCAAAGCGCGGTCAATTCGACTGAACCGATATTCGTTTGTGTGGCAGAAACAGTATACCACACCTCGCCCGGAGTTTTCAATAGAAACTGCCCGAAAAACGAAAATGACCGGATACGACGGGCCGACTCCGGGCACGCGCGCGCTTTCATCCGACCGCTTCAATAAAAGCCTTGTAAAGTCAAGTTTGTTGCGTTATAATTAAAAGGATGTATGGCAAAGTGCGGAAGAGCGGGATCTGCCCGGCATCGATTTCGGAAAGGAAGCGAATCCAATGAAATACTGCATGAAATGCGGTAAAGCCAATACCGACGCCGATTTGTTCTGCGCATTTTGCGGAGAGAAGCTTTACAGCGGCGACAAGATCAGGCATACAAGAACTCAAGAACAGGCGCAGCAGCCTGAAGCGGCATTCGATCCTGAGCCGATCCCCGAGAAGCCGGAAACGCGCAGACCCGTTTATACAGATAACGGCAAATGGCCGAAGCTTTCGATCGTAATGCTTGCGATCGCTTCGGCAGCGGCGCTCGGATACATGATTTATTATATCGTCAGCATGAATAAGAACAACAGTAATGGATTTAGCTTATTCAATATAGCTTTCTTGCTCATGTTGGCGACTGTTCCTGCTGAATTCCTGATCGTTTGCCTTACTAGGAAGAAACAAGCTGCGTTAACGGCGATTCCTTTTATCGTTATTTGTATTCCGTCAGTTATGATGGTTATTGATTCCATTAGCCATGCAACAAAGGAATTTTATCATATTGATATGACGACAGTGTTGCTATTTCTGGAAATTGCCGCTGCATGCATTGCATACATCATCTATACAATGACAAAAAAACGCGGCGCCGCAATGCCATTATCATTCATCGGAATTTGCTCAGCGGCAGCGGGATTCATCCTGCACTATGCAGGCAGCTTCTTTTCGACATATCTTTGGGCTGCACATGCATTGCATCATTCCTCTTATGCAAAGATCAATGGTGAGGCTGTTACTGATAGTGTAGTCTCCAAATACTTTGGCGCGTCGATGGAAATGCTGGCGGCCTTTATTATCTTCCTCCTTTTCCTCATCGGCACCGCCGTCAACCTTTGGACCTTATACAAGGACCGCAACTGCGCAGCCGCTGCTGAAACTCCCGCCGCGTAAAGCGGAACAGCAAACATGATTTCATTCCCTCATGGGAAAAAAGATAACACTTAATCAATCACGAAAGGACATTGCCGTGTACAGAATCGCAAGCAAAAAGGCCCTGAATCCGACCGTGACGCAGATGGAGATCGTTTCTCCTCTCGTTGCGAAGAAAGCAAAGCCGGGCCAGTTCATCATCCTCCGCGTGGATGAAGAAGGCGAACGCATACCTCTTACCGTCGCCGGAACGGATCCCGAAAAGGGAACGGTCAAGATCATTTTCCAGATCGTCGGCGCAACGACCGAAAAGCTCAACCATAAGGAAGAGGGCGAGTTCATTCAGGATTTCGTCGGTCCGCTCGGCGTTGCGACGCATACCGAGGGCATTAAAAAGGTCTGCATCGTCGGCGGCGGCGTCGGCTGCGCGATCGCGATGCCCGTTGCGCAGGAATTCCATCGCCTCGGCGCGGAGGTCACTTCGATCATCGGCTTCCGCAATAAGGATCTGCTGATCCTGGAGGACGAATTCCGCGAGTGCTCCGACAGGCTCGTCGTCATGACGGACGACGGCTCCTATGCGCGCCACGGCAACGTCACCGTTCCGCTGAAGGAAATGCTTGAGGCGGGGGAGAAGTTCGATATGATCATCACGATCGGTCCCCTTATCATGATGAAATTCGTGACTCTGACCGCGAAGCCCTTCGGCGTTCCGGTGACTGTTTCGATGAACCCGATCATGATCGACGGAACCGGCATGTGCGGCGGCTGCCGCCTGACCCTCAACCGCGACGGCGAACGGATCACGAAGTTCGCCTGCGTAGACGGGCCGGATTTCAACGGTTACGAAGTGGATTTCGACGAGGCGATGAGCCGCGGCAGGATGTATTTCGATTTTGAACGCAAGGCGCATGAAGAGACCTGCAATCTCTTCAAAAAAGCCTGAGAAGGGGGAGGGGAAGAATATGGCACTCGATCCGAAAAAACACGAAATGCCCACTCAGGCTCCGGAGGTCAGGGCGCATAACTTCAACGAGGTCGCCCTCGGCTACACGGAAGAGATGGCCGTTGCGGAAGCGCAGCGCTGCCTGAACTGCAAGAATATGCCCTGCGTCGCGGGCTGCCCCGTGAACGTCAATATTCCCGGCTTTATCAGCAGGATAAAGGAAAAGGATTACGAAGGCGCGATATTGATCATTTCAAGGACTTCGACACTGCCCGCCGTCTGCGGCCGCGTTTGTCCGCAGGAGACGCAGTGCGAATCGAAGTGCACCATGGGCATAAAGTTCGAGCCCGTCGGCATCGGAAGGCTTGAACGCTTCGTCGCGGACTGGTACAACAGCCAGGAGGAAAAGCCCGTTCTGCCGATCGAACCGAACGGCCATAGAGTTGCGGTCGTCGGTTCCGGTCCTTCCGGCCTCACCTGCGCTGGCGATCTTGCCCGCCTCGGCTACAAGGTCACGGTCTTCGAGGCGCTCCATACCGCCGGCGGCGTGCTCGTCTACGGCATCCCGGAATTCCGTCTGCCGAAGGCGATCGTCGCGCAGGAGGTCGAAACGCTCAAAAAGAACGGTGTCGATATCGAAACGAACGTTGTTATCGGCAAAACTCTGACTATCGACGAGCTCTTTGAAATGGGCTATGAAGCCGTATTCATCGGCTCCGGCGCGGGTCTTCCGAATTTCATGAATATCCCCGGCGAAAGTCTCAAGGGAGTCTATTCCGCAAACGAGTTTTTGACCCGCTCGAACCTGATGAAGGCATATCGCGATAACCCCGTTACGCCGATCATGAAGGGCGGCAAGGTCGCCGTCGTCGGCGGCGGCAACGTCGCGATGGACGCCGCGAGGACCGCGCTGCGCCTCGGCGCGGAGAAGGTATATATCGTTTACCGCCGTTCGATGGACGAGCTGCCCGCAAGGCGCGAGGAAGTCGAACACGCGATGGAGGAAGGCATCGATTTCCGCCTTCTCAACAATCCCGTGGAGATCCTTGGCTACAATAATCCCGATGATCCGCGCGACCCGAAGAACGGCTTCGTGACCGGCATGCGCTGCATCCGCATGGAGCTCGGCGAACCCGACGCAAAGGGCAGAAGGCGCCCCGTTCCGATCCCCGGCAGCGAATTCACTCTGGACGTCGATACGGTCATCATGGCCATCGGCACGAGCCCGAATCCGCTCATCAAGAACACGACGGCGGGCCTCGAGGTCAATAAGCACGGCGGCATCATCGTCAACGAAGCGGGCCTCACCTCCCGCGAAGGCGTTTACGCCGGCGGCGACGCGGTAACAGGCGCAGCGACGGTCATCTCCGCGATGGGCGCGGGCAAAACGGCCGCGAAGGCGATCGACGAATATCTGAGCAAGAAATAAAAACCGAATAACAGGGGGAGCGGGCAGAAGCCCGCTCCTTTCATATTTCGTTGAAAACAAAAAACCGCCTTTCGGCGGTTCATTTCCGGTTAATGCCGGGGCCGGGCTCAGCCGCGCCTCTTTGCAAAGCATTCGCTGCAATAGATGGGCTTGTCGGTCTTGGGCTCAAAGGGGATCTTAGTGGGACGGCCGCACTCTGCGCAGACGGCGTCGAACATTACGCGCTCACCGCCGTTGTTGCGGGCGGCCTTGCGGTTGTTCCTGCATGCTTTGCAGCGGGTGGGTTCGTTCCGGAAGCCCTTTTCGGCGTAGAACTCCTGCTCGCCAGCGGTAAAGACGAACTCCTTGCCGCAGTCCCTGCAAACCAGCGTCTTGTCTTGGTACATGATTGGAACCCCCTGAAATGTGAAAATAGGTGATTTCTCCCGGCTGACCTG
>JAEEYN010000103.1 GCA_016288175.1 Bacillota bacterium
GAAAACGGGAATGAAGAACGCCAGGCGGATGAGAAAGCACCGCCTACGATAATGAAAACCGCAGACGGGACCGGCGTCCGCAATCCGTTTCCGAGGCAGCTTCCCGGCGCAGAATGGCGCCTTGCCGCGGACGGAAGAACGCTTGAAGGCACGGCCGTGGTTCGCGGCGCACGCAGGAAACTGACGGCTTTTCCCTGCGGCGCGAAACCAAAGCCCGATCCGTCCGCTGCGTGGGTGACAAGGATGCGCGGCCGCGGCGGGAGGATATATACCGTCATTTTTGAAAAAATACAATAAATGACGACATGTAATATAAACGCCTGCGGAAAACATTCGGGCCGCCGTGACCGTTCGCCGGAAAAGGCTTTTATTCATTATGCAGGTTGACATATTTCTGAATAAATGCTATACTAAAATGGGTTTTTATATATGGGCAAAGTATGCCTTCACAGGCGGCTTGAAGCGAAAGCCGGACCCCGGAAGACGGCCTCCGCGCGAAAACCGTCACGGTAAGCTATGACTGAATTGGAGAACTGACAATGGACAGCAGTAAGTACCTGAACGACCCCCGGTTCGCGGGGATCAAACCTTTCGAAAAAAAGCTTTGGCTCTCTTCGCCGACGGTTCACGGAGAAGAACAGAAATGGGTCGATGAAGCGATCCAAACCAACTGGATCTCCACCGTTGGCGCAAACATAACCGCCGTCGAGCGCCTTACAGCGGAGCTCGTCGGGTGCGAATACGCCGTCGCGCTTTCTTCCGGCACGGCAGCGCTGCACCTTGCCGTAAAGCTTTGCGGCGAAAAGATCTACGGAAAACCCGCCGCCGGCCACGGGACGCTCGAGGGGCATCAGGTCTTCTGTTCCGACATGACCTTCAGCGCAACCGTCAACCCCGTTGCATACGAGGGCGGCGAAGCGATCTTCATCGATACCGAATACGATACCTGGAATATGGACCCCGCTGCGCTCGAACGCGCTTTCGAGCTGTACCCGGAGGTCCGTATTGTCGTTCTTGCCCATCTGTACGGCACTCCAGCGAAGATCGAAAAGATCGTCGAGATCTGCAGAAAACACGACGCGCTGCTGATCGAAGACGCCGCGGAATCCATCCTTGCGACTTATAAGGGCAAGCAGACCGGCTGCTTCGGCGATGTTTCCGCAATAAGCTGGAACGGCAACAAGCTCATCACCGGTTCGAGCGGCGGCATGCTTCTCACGAACAACAAGGCATGGGCGATCCAGGCGAGAAAATGGTCCACGCAGTCCCGCGAGGACGCCGCATGGTATCAGCACGATGAGCTCGGCTACAACTACCGCATGAGCAATATCATCGCCGGCATCGTTCGCGGCCAGCTCCCGCACGCAAGGGAGCATCTCGAGCAGAAAAAGACCAACTACGAGCTTTATAAAAAGGCGCTGTCGGATCTTCCGGTGAAGATGAACCCCGCGGATTTCGAAAATTCCGAACCGAACTACTGGCTTTCCTGCATGATCATCGACGAGAACGCGATGTGCAGGCAGGTCCGCAGCGAAAAGGAAGCGCTCTATAATACCGAACCCGGCAAGAGCTGCCCCACGGAGATCCTCGAAGCGCTCGCCGCATTCAACGCGGAGGGCAGGCCGATCTGGAAGCCGATGCACCTTCAGCCGATCTACCGCTTCCACAATTTCGTTACGAAAACGACTCAGTCGAGAGCGAGGATGTACTCCACTCCCGGTGAAGTGCATACCGACGTCGGCGCGGATATCTTCAAGCGCGGACTTTGCCTGCCGAGCGACAACAAGCTTACGCCGGAAGAGATCGCGAAGATCTCCGATATCATTCACCGCTGTTTCGAATAAGGAGCGGGACCGATGTACGCAAAATTCTTCAAAAGACTGATCGACTTTTTCCTGAGCTTTCTGGCGATCGTGATCCTTTCGCCGACGTTCATCATTCTGATGATCATCGGCGCGGTCATGATGCGCGGCAATCCCTTTTTCACCCAGCCGCGGCCCGGCAAAAACGAGAAGATCTTTCGCCTGATCAAATTCCGCTCAATGTCCAACGCGAAGGATAAGGACGGGAACCTGCTTCCGGACGACGTTCGCCTCAATAAATACGGCCGTCTGCTGCGCTCGACCTCGCTGGACGAGCTCCCGGAGCTTTTCAACATCCTGATCGGCAATATGGCGATCGTCGGCCCGCGCCCGCTGCTCGTTGAGTATCTCCCGTACTATACGGAGGAGGAGCACCACCGCCACGATGTGCGCCCGGGTCTGACCGGTCTTGCGCAGATCAACGGCAGGAACGCGATCGACACCTGGGAGCAGCGCTTCGCATATGACCTTGAGTACGTTCGCAAATGCTCCTTCAAAATGGACGTCGGGATACTCTTCAAAACCGTTGCAAAGGTCGTGAAGCGTTCCGATATCCAGGTCGGCAGCGAGATCAAAGCCGGCCGCCTGGACGACGCGAGGGGAAACAAGCGCGATGAAAATATCGATTCGGCTGTTTGAAAAAGAAGATATCGCGAAGAAGATCGAGTGGATCAACGACCCGGAAAACAACCGGTATCTCCACTACGACCTTCCGCTTGAATATGAAAAGACCCTGAACTGGTTCGAAAAGAACCGGGGCAGAAAGGACCGTGCGGACATGGTCATCGAGGCGGACGGAGAACCCGTCGGCCTGATCGGTCTGCTTTCGATCGACCGCAAAAACGGCAAAGCGGAATACTATGTTTCGATGGGCGAAAAGGCGATGAAAGGGCAGGGCGTCGCGAAGGAAGCGAGCCGTCTGATCCTCGAATACGCCTTCCGCGAGCTGCGCCTCGACAAGGTCTATCTTTATACCGAAACCGGCAACATCGCCGCGCAAAAGCTTTTCGCCCGCGTCGGCTTCCAAACCGAAGGCCTTCTCAAGGCGGACGTCGTTTCCCACGGGACAGCCGCGGACAGATACGCTCTCGGCGTGACCCGAGCGGACTGGCTTCGGAATCAGCCGCAAACGCCCGTCACGGAGGCGGGGGAATTCTTCGGCAACCGCCTGTTCTTCAAACGGGACGACCTGATCCCGTACTGCTTCGGCGGCAATAAGGCGCGCAAGGCGGAGCTTTTCTTCAAAAAGATCGACGAAGGCGGTTATGACTGCGTCGTCACATACGGTTCGAGCCATTCGAACCATTGCCGCATCGTTGCGAATATGGCGGCAAAGCGGTCGCTGCCGTGCACCGTTATCGCCCCTTCGGAGGTCAGTGAACCGACTTTCAACAGCAGGTTCATGGAGCTGTTCGGGGCGAAGATCGTCACCGTTCCCGTTGAAGAGGTCCACGAAACGATCGAAAAGACCCTTGAAGAACTAGAATCCGCGGGCAAAAAGCCGTATTTCATCCCCGGCGGCGGGCACGGCAACCTCGGGACCGAAGCGTATGTCCGCTGCTATGACGAGATCGCTTCCTTCGAAAAAGAAACGCGCACCCGCTTCGACTATATCTTCTTCGCCTCCGGAACGGGGACGACCCAGGCAGGACTCATTTGCGGGAAACTGATGAGCGGCGGCGCGGAGAACATCATCGGCATCAGCATCGCAAGAAAGAACCCGCGGGGCAGGAACGTCGTTCTTGAAAGCGTCCGCGATTATCTTTCCGAAAAGGGCTTCGGCTGCGATGAAGCGGCGATCGAAAAGGCGACCGTATTCATCGACGATTATATCGGCGAGGGCTACGGCGCTTCGGACAGCCGCATCGCGGAGCTGATCGAACGCGCGATGACGGAATTCGGAGTGCCGCTCGACAGTACCTATACCGCAAAGGCTTTTGCCGGCATGGAGGATTATCTCAAGAGCAGCGGCATCGCCGGGAGCGGAAAGAACATCCTCTTCATCCATACCGGCGGAACACCCCTGTTTTTCGATGATATGGGGAGAATCAACAGGACCGAAAGGACAAACGAATGAACATTCTGATCCTCAGCGCCGGAACGCGCAACAAGGTCGTTCAGTATTTTAAAAAAGCTTTCGCGGGCGAAGGGGACGTTATCGCGACCGATATGAGCGAGCTTGCCCCCGCGATCTACGAGGCGGACAGGCACTATATCGTTCCCGCGATGCGCGCGCCGGGCTATATCGACGTGATCCTCGATATCTGCAAAAAGGAGCGCGTCGACGGCGTTCTGAGCCTCATCGATCCGGAGCTGAGCCTCCTTGCGGAGCACGAAGCGGATTTCAAAGCGCTCGGAACGACGGTCATCGGCAGTTCCTACGAGCTTTGCGAGCGCACGCTCGATAAATTCGAGATGTATCTCTGGCTGAAAGCGCACGGCTGGCGCTGCGCAGGATCCTGGATGGATAAAGAAAAATTCTTCCGCGCAGTCGACGCCGGAGAAGTCGGCTACCCGGTCTTTGTAAAGCCCGCCCGCGGCAGCGCATCGATCAGCATCAACAAGGCCTGCGATAAAGAAACCGTGGAGCTGCTGATGAACCATGAGGAAGGCCTGATGATCCAGGAATTCCTGAACGGGCAGGAGATCGGCGCGGACGTCTATATCGATATGATCAGCGGCGAAGTCGTTTCGATCTTTACGAAAAAAAAGATCAAGATGCGCGCCGGCGAAACGGACAAGGCCGTTTCATTCAAGGATGAGAAGCTGTTCGATCTGATCGAACGCTTCGTGAAGGAAGCGGGCTTCCGCGGGCAGATCGATATCGATATTTTCGACATCGGCGGCGAGTACTATATTTCGGAGGTCAATCCCCGTTTCGGCGGCGGTTATCCCCACGCTTATGAGGCGGGCTGCGACCACATGAAGCTGATCCTCAATAACCTTAAGGGGATCGCGAACGAAAAGCGCATCGGCGCCTATGACGAAGGCGTCTACATGATGAAATACAACGAAGTAATGATAATGAGGTAAACTATGAGAAGCGGTCTGAGAAAACGTTGGGACGACCTCTATGAATGGGTCGAAAAGAAGTATCGCGGAAGGGAATACCGCAAAAAAGCCAAGGTCAGGAACAAGCGCATGAACGGCGGCTACGACTGCCGGAAGGAATATAACGAGACCGTCGTTCCTTATTGGAAAAAGTACGGCAAAAAGCCGAAGATCCTCTGGTACAAGAACTACTCCGCCGAAACGAAGAAGGTCGACCCGCGCTATATCCCGGACGATATGTGGTTCGAGGATATCTTGCCGTATTTTTCGAACATCCAGTTCCGCCGCTTCGGCGAGGATAAATGCCAGCACGGCATCTGGTTCCCGGACGCAAAGCGGCCCTATACCGTCTGCGCGAATATCGCCGGCGTTTTCTACGATAACGAATACAACATAATCACCAAAGAGGAAGCGGCAAAGCGCTGTGTCGACTTCAAGCGCTTTCTCATAAAGCCATCCATCGACAGCGGCGAGGGCAGGCTCATTAAGTTCTACGATCATCAGGACCTGACGGTCGACGGCATGCTCAAAGCCTTCGACGAAATGGGCTGCAATTTCCTCGCGCAGGAAGTGCTCCGCCAGCATCCGGTCATTTCCGCGCTGAACGAAAGCTCGCTCAACACCGTCCGCATCGTATCGTTCCTCTTTGAAGGCGAGGTCTACGTTCTTTCCTCGATCCTCCGCATCGGCGCAAGCAATTCCCGCGTTGACAACGTCGGCGCGGGCGGCTATGCCTGCCCGATCCAACCCGACGGAAGGCTGAACAGGCTTGCCGTAAACCGGAAATCCGAATGGGTGGAGGAGAACCAGAACGGGCTGCGCTTCGAAACGGTCGTTGTGCCCGCTTATGATAAAGCCGTCGAAACGGTCAAAAAGCTGCACCGCAGGCTTGCCCATTTCAAGATCATCGGCTGGGATATCGGCATCAACGCGGAAGAGGAACCCGTCCTCATCGAGTTCAATACCAACCCCGGACAGAACCAGTATTCCTGCGGCCCGACGTTCGGCGATCTGACCGAGCGCGTGCTGGAGGATGTATTTATCAAAAAAACACTCAGGAACAGCAATAACTAACAGCAGGAGGGACAACAAATGAAAGTTGCGGTCGTCGGAGCAGGCAACGGAGGAACCGCCGTTGCAACGGATCTCGCCCATCGCGGGCACGATGTCACTCTGATCAAAACTTCCAATTCGATCCATGACGATAATTTCAACTACCTGATCGAAAACGACGGGCATATGACGCTCGATGAATTCGGTGAATTCAAGAGCGGCGATATCGCCCACGTTACGCGCGATCTTTCCGCCGTCAGGGGCTGCCCTGTCGTGATCGTTTACGTTCAGACGAATTACCACGAGAGCGTGATCGAGCGCCTTGCGCCGGAGCTTGAGGACGGGCAGATACTTCTCATAAACCCAGGCTATCTTTCCACGGCATACGTGCTCAAGCACTGCAAAAAGGACGTTATCGTCGCGGAGGCGACGAGCTCCTTCATCGACTGCCGCATCAGGCAGCCCGGCATGATCAAGGTCGGTTTCCGCAATGTTCGCAACCCAATCGGCATCTACCCGAGGAGCCGCAGGGAAGAGGCGATCGCCGTGCTGGATCAGCTCGGCTTCCCGCTCGTTTACTGGAACAGCGTCGTCGAGACCGCGCTGCATAACCCGAACATGATCGTGCATACCGTCGGCGCCGTGATGAGCATCCCGCGCGTTGAAAAAACGAACGGCGACTACTGCATGTATCACGAAGTCTTCACTCCGTCGGTCTGGAAGATCCTCGAAAAACTGGACGGGGAAAAGATGGACGTGCTCGAGCATCTCGGCTTCCCGCGCATCCCGTATGTTGAAGCCTGCAAATTCCGCAATTCTCTCGACGACGACCGCGACGCGAAGGAAGTCTTCTTCTGGTATGCGGGAATGCCTACGAGGGCGAAGGGGCCGACGAGCGTTGAGTCCCGCTATATCTCCGAGGACGTACCGCAGGGCATAGTCATGCTCGAAGCGCTCGGCAAAGCTTTGAATATCGCCACACCGGTTGCTGCGGGTCTCATTGAAATCGCAAGCGCCGCGCTCGGCCGCGATCTGCGCGCGGAGGGAAGGACGATCGAGAGGCTCGGCAGGGAAAACATCGAAAAGATCCTCCGGGACTGCGGCAAGTAATATAAGGGGAGAAAACCATGTCACTCCAGAAAACACTGATCGCGATCAAACGAAAATTCACGAGCAGCCGCGATAAATGGCCCGAGGAGAAGCGCGTCAAAGCCGCAATGGCCCAGTACAAAGAGCTGAACGGCCATGATTTCGATATCAACGCCCCGAAGCTCTTTACCGAAAAGATCATTTGGTACAAGCTCTTTTATAAGCGCGAGGATCAGCTCCGGCTCGTTGACAAATACCTTTTCAAGGACTATGTCAGGGAACGTCTTGGCGACGGCTATACGATCCCGCTTTACGGCGTTTGGGAAACATTTGAGGATTTCGAAAAGGCGTGGGACAAGCTGCCCGATTCGTTCGTGCTGAAATCCACCATCATGGGCGACGGCAAGGGCGTCAAGATCATCAAGGACAAGTCCAAAGCCGATAAAAAGGCGCTCTTTGCGGAAGTCCGGGACTGGCTCGATCCCTACAACACCCTGATTAACTCATTCTGCGTCGCCTATTATTCGGCGAAGCCGCGCATCATCGCGGAGAAGTTCGAATCGCAGGTCGGCGATCAGCTCTACGACTACAAGATCTTCTGCTTCGACGGCGAGCCCTACTGCTTCTACGTTGCGATCGACCATTTCCCGGGCGTCCTTTCGAAGATCTCGCTTTACGATCTCAACTGGAACCGCAGGAACGTCCGCTACGGCGAGCACCCTAACTGCGAAGTCGAAAAACCGGTCCATTTCGAAGAGATGATAGATATCGCAAGGAAACTCTCCAAGGGCTTCCCATTCATCCGCGTCGATTTCTTCGAAACGGCTGAAAAGCTCTATGCTGCGGAGCTGACGCTTTATCCCGGCGGCGGATTGACGCCGTACCATCCGGAAGAGTTCGACCGCGAGCTGGGCGATATGTTCAAGCTGCCGATAGGCAAATAAAACTTAAGACGCAATAATGCCCGGCAGAAAATCCGGGCTCTGTTTCCGTACAGCATCCGAAATGCGATCAAACCGGCCTGTGAATGACCGATTGAAAAGATTCTCTAAATAAGCAAAAACAGAACCGGGAGGAAAAACCGATGTTTGATAAAAAACCTTTGCAGCGTTTGTACTATAAAGATTTTACCAACGGCAGGATCACCAAATTCAATCTTCTCGTCAGGATAAGGGATATCAGAAAGCAAAAAGACCGCGATGTTAAAGAGCGGCTGAAGCTGATCGGCGGCGGTTATCCCGGCAGCCGGAAGGAGTTCAAGGAAACCGTATTGACCTATTGGGATAAATACGGTTTTAAGCCGAACATCGACTATTATCGCCTGTACTGCGTTGGAAAAGACTCGTTTGATCCGAGATATATAACCGACCCGGTTTGGATCTGCTATATCCTTCCGTATTTTAACGATCTTACGATGCGACGCGCATACGATGACAAAGGAATGTATCACCGCCTGTTTACCGGCGTTAAGCATCCGGACACGGTGATCAAAAGAATGGGGGGCTACTTCTACAACGGTGACGGAGAGCAGTTAATTTCAGCAGAGGATGCGAAGAAGCTCTGCCTGAAAGAAGAGGCTTTGATTTTTAAACCTGCGCTTGACAGTTCCAAGGGCAAAGGGATTAAGTTTTATGACAGAACAAGCTGCACCGAAAAGGACCTGAAC
>JAEEYN010000104.1 GCA_016288175.1 Bacillota bacterium
AACGCCGCTCTTGAAAAAGTTCATCATGAACGTTATCGCAACGCCGATAAGGCCCCAGATGAGCAGCCGCCAAACGACATATACGGGCAGCGCCCACTCCTTTTTGCGGATGCGCAGGGCGAGGACCTCGCCGACCGTCGCAAGCAGCGCGAATTTGACGAAGCCCATGATATAGGGATGCTCCGTCGAAAGCTTTTTGAAGACCTCTCGACTCGCGGGGATGATCAGTATGATTGCGAACGCGGCAAGCACCGCGATCGAGCAGCAGGCGATTGCGATCCGGGCCGGCCTTCCGAGCGAAGCGCTTTCCCGCGCCTTCGCCCTGTTTTTGCTTGTTTTTCCTGTGTTTTTCATCGGTTCCTCACTCGGCGTCGCAGTTGACTTCCTCCGGCGGAGTATCGAGCCTCTTCGGGTCGGTCATGCAGCGCTTGAAATATTTGAACGCGGAGGCGAAATAGAAGCCGTCGCAGATCCGCTCGTCGATGTTGACGGTGAAATCGATACAGCGCTTCTGAACGACGGCGCCGTCCGCGCTGAGCTCATTCTCCCTGCGCTTCATGCCGAAGGCGAGGAAAACGGGGATATTGCCGAAATTGTAGAGATGGTGATAGACGGGCGGGATGCCGAGGGAACCCATGCTCGTTACGAACATCGAGCCGTGGAAGGGCGAAAGCTTCGTCAGCCAGCGCGGCAGATGACCGAAATAATCGAGGGTCTTCAGGACCCAGACCGTGAACTTCATGAAAACGCCGGGGATGATGTTCAGCGCGCCGGCAAGCTTGTCGAAGCCGGAATCGAGCTCCTCTGTCGCCTTGGCTTTTTCCACTTCTCTATTGAATTTTTCATAGACGGTATAGGCCGTGTCATGCGGATCGAGGTAGATCGTTATGATCGTTTCGGAGCCCTCGAGGGTCATGTCCTTTTTGATGACCATGGAGATCTCGAGCTCGTCGTCGCGGCTGTAGATGCGCTGGCCGCTGATGAAGCGGTTCACGGAGGGGAGCTTCGCGACGGTCCTTGCGTAGGCCGCGAGCAGAAGATGGGTATAGCCGAAATGGAGAAGCCCTTCCTCGCGCTTTTCGCGGATATAGGCGTCCGCCGCCGCGCAGTCGAAGCTGTCCTTGAAAAGGTTGTTTGCGGCGCAGCGGTCGGGCATGATATAAACGGCAACGCCGTTCAGCGGGTCGAGCGAGCGGACCCTCCGTCCGTCGTTGCGGTCGCCGCACTGGGGCAAGGGTCTTTCGCTCTTTCGGAGCTTCAGTCCGGCAAGAACGGCGAGCACGGCGAGGATATCGAGGGCGATCGCCGCTTCGGAATGGAACGGAGCGGTCCCCGTGTCTTCGCGAAGAAGGGGCAGGAGCTCGAAAACGGTCTGACCCGCAAGAGCGAGCAGGAAGCAGCAGGCGCAGACGATTCGCCGCGCGGAGATGCCGGAGCGCTTCCTTCCGCCGGTGCTGACGGTCAGCCGGTAGATGACGGCGAGGGCGAAATATGCGATGATCAGCGCGGTCGCGAGAAGGCCGCTGCCGACGCGCTTATCGCCGGAAACATACAGCGCGACGGCCCGCGCCGAAAGATAAACGGCGTAAAAGGCCACGGGCTTCGCTGTTTTATAAAGCCGCTTTTCGCCGAAAACGATCAGCTTGACGGCAAAGGCGAGCGAGCAGACGCAGGGCAGGATAAGGAAGATGACCGTCACAAGGAACGAGCTGATGTTCTCCGGTTTCCCGGCCGGAGAACTATAATAGACGATCCTCGCGGCGACGGCCGCCGCAACGAACAGCGCCGCTGCCCAAAGAAAAACATTCTGTTTGCGGATGCCGTAGGCGAAATACCGCTTTTCGGCATCGGTTTTTCTTTTCTTTTCCATACACGCTATTATATCAATTTGTACCTCTCAAATCAACCGAAAAAACAAAAAATGCCCGCGTTTTTATCCCCGCGGGCATGAAAAAAACGGGGCCGGAGCCCCGTTCGGCCGGTATTTACTTTTCTTTCCCTGCCGCGTTGTTCGCCGCTGCCGGGGGGACAACGCTGACCGGCGCGTCAACGGGCCAGTGCAGGTTGTCGAGCGCGACGATGCCGAGGTGCTCGGCCATATCGCAGGTCCCGACGTCGCCGTCCATCCTTCCGCCGACATTAACGGTCACAGTGCCGTCGGCGAGCTCGACGCCCGTCACTTCGGGGATCACCGAGCCGCTTGAGAAGACGACCTTGAAAACGATCAGGTGATGGTTTTTGAAGAAATCCTCGCCGTATTTCGCGCAGGCTGCGTCCTTCGTTTCGCCGCTGAGGTTCGGAAGAACGACGCTTGCGAAATCCGCGGCGTTCGTGATCACGACAGGCTTCGCCTTTCCGCCCTCGTATTCATAGGCGATGCGGAAGAACTCGGCTTCGAATTTCGGCGCGTTGGGATCGATGATCTCCCCCGCGACATCGCCGTTCGGCTTCGCTTCGGTCTCCATCGGCGCCGGCGTTGTGAGCTCCGTTTCGGCGCTCGAGCAGGCGATCGCCGCGGCGGCCAGGGCAAGGATGAGGAGCAATGCGGTTATCTTGATGTTTCTTTTCATTTTCGTATCCGTCCTTTCCGGGAGCTTCGGTCAGCGGGCGGGAATTCCTTTCCGCTGTTCCTTTTGCTTTCATCCATATAACGAATAAGCGGCGGCTCCGGTTGAGAGGCGCCGCTTTTTTCGGTTTATGAACGCTCCGTGAGCTCGCCGACGAGGTTCTTCTGCATCAGCATCCTGATAACGTCCATGTCGTTCGTCCTGCCGAGGACCCACATCAGCTTCGTGATCGAAGCCTCCGTCGTCATATCCCCCGCGGAGATCACGCCGAGATCGCGGAGCGGACGGCTGACCTCGTAGATATCGGGCGAGGACTGCTCATAGAGGCACTGGGAGGTCAGGATCACGGGGATGCCCTTTTCCATCAGCCGGCCGATCGCCTCGAGGTGGTTCCTGCGGATCGAGTGCATGCCGCCGAGGCCGAAGCCTTCGACGACGACGCCGTGGATATCGCAGTCGATGCAGTAATCGAGCAGCTTCGGGCTCATGCCGGGGATCAGCTTCACGAGCGCGACGCGGGGGTCGATATCCGTCGAAAAGCTGAAGCCGCCGGGAAAAGTGGGGTTATAGAGCGTCAGGAGCCTTCCGTCGCTCACGGTCCCGATATAGGGATAATTGATCGATTCGAAGGCGTTGAGCGAGGTCGTGCGCGTTTTGACGGCGCGGCAGCCGAGCATCAGGGAATTGCCGAAGCAGATATACACGCCGCCCGAAAGGGACTGCGCGGCGATCAGCGCGTTTTCGAGGTTATGCCGTCCGTCGGAATCCGGATAAACGGCGGGATACTGCGCGCCTGTCAGCACGACGGGGATCGGGATCCCCGCCAGCATGAAACTCAGCATGCTCGCGGTATAGGCCATCGTATCCGTGCCGTGGGTGAGAACGATGCCGTCGCAGCTTCCGACGCTCGATTTGATCGCCTCCGCGATCGTGATCCATTCCTCCGGCTGAATGTTGGAGGAATCCATGCTGAACAGGTCGATGCAGCTGACGAACGAATAGTCGCCGCCGAGCAGAGCGAGCAGCTCCTTCGACGAAAGCCCCGGCGCGAGGCCCTTGTCCGTCGGGACGCAGGCGATGGTGCCGCCGGTGGAAATTAGATTGATCCTTTTCATTTGCGATGTCCTCCCTTTCGGCCGCGGGGACCGGTTTTTCTTATTTGATCACGTCGCAGCGCATATACGGCACGAGCACATCGGGGATCTTTATGCTGCCGTCCGCCTGCTGATAGTTCTCGAGGATCGCGGCGACGGTGCGGCCGATCGCGACGCCGCTGCCGTTGAGGGTATGAACGAGCTCGGGCTTGCTTTTCGCGTCCCTGCGGAAGCGGATCTGCGCGCGGCGGGCCTGGAAATCTTCGAAATTGGAGCAGGAGCTGATCTCGACATAGCGGCCGTAGCTCGGCATCCAGACCTCGATATCGTAGGTCTTTGCGGAGCTGAAGCCGAGGTCGCCCGTGGAGAGGCAGACCACGCGGTACGGGAGGCCGAGGCCCTGAAGGACCTTTTCGGCGTCGTTCGTGAGCTTTTCAAGCTCGTCGTAGCTGGTTTCCGGCGCGACGAACTTAACGAGCTCGACCTTGTTGAACTGGTGCTGGCGGATGAGGCCGCGGGTATCGCGCCCCGCGCTGCCCGCTTCGCTGCGGAAGCAGGCGCTGTAGGCGCAGTACTTGATCGGCAGATCGGCGCCCGAAAGGATGTCTCCCCTGTGGAGGTTCGTAACGGGGACCTCCGCCGTCGGGATCAGGAAATAATCGGTGCCGGCGACCTTGAAGGCGTCCTCCTCGAACTTCGGGAGCTGGCCGGTGCCCGTCATCGAAGCCCTGTTGACCATATAGGGCGGCAGAATCTCGGTATAGCCGTTTTCGGTGTGCACGTCGAGGAAATAGCTGATGATCGCCCTCTCGAGCCTTGCGCCGAGGCCGCGGTAGACGGTGAACCTTGCGCCTGTGATCTTGCCCGCGGAGGCGAAATCGAGGATGCCGAGATCCTCGCCGAGGTCCCAGTGCGCCTTCGGCTCGAAGGCGAATTCGGTGGGCTTGCCCCAGCGGCGCATCTCCGCGTTGTCGCGGTCGTCGGCGCCGTCCGGAACGCTCGGATGGGGGATGTTCGGGATCTTCATAAGAAGCTCGTCGAATTTCCCGTCGATCTCCGTGAGTTCGCCGTCAAGGCCCTTGATCTCGTCGGCGAGGGTCTTCATCTCCGCGAGAAGGGCGGTAACATCCTCGCCCTGCTTTTTGAGCTGCGGGACCTTTGCGGAATCCTCGTTCCGCTTCGCCTTGAGAAGCTCGACCTTTTGGATCAGCTCACGGCGCTTTTCGTCGAGAGCGAGCACTTCCGTCACGTCGGCGCCCTTGCCGCGGCGGGCTTTCATTGCCGCGACGAGCTCCTCCGGGTTCTTTCTGATTCGTTTGATATCCAGCATTTTATTTATCTCCTTGTGGGAAAAATAGACTTTTCTTCGGTTTTAATCCGCCGTTCTGCCGCAGCATTTTTTATACTTCTTGCCGCTTCCGCAGGGGCAGGGATCGTTCGGCCCGGGCTTTTTGTCCACGATCTTGGGCTTTTTCTTCTCCGCGCCCGCGCCTTCGCCGGCGTTCGTGATCATCTCCCGCGGCTTCTCCTGCTGAACGGGAGCGCGGAAAACGGGGTGATAGAGCCGCTGAACGGTCTCCTGGCGGATCTCCTCGTTCATCTGCTCGAACATATCGAAGCCCTCGTTCCTGTATTGGATCACGGGGTCCTGGTTGCCCATCGCCCGAAGGCCGATACCCTCGCGGAGCTGGTCCATCGCGTCGATATGGTCCGCCCAGTGCGAATCGACGGAGATGAGCAGGCACCTGCGCTCGAATTCGCGGATATCCGCCTCGTGCTCCTTCATCTTCTGCCCGATGAGCTCATAGACCTTGTCGGCCGTTTCCGTCAGCGTGCTGACCATCTCGTCATGCTTATTGAGCTTCCCGACGAGCTGTTCGGCGTTGCCGAGGCCGATGGTCTGGCCGTATTCATGGGCGAGGCCGCCGTAGTTCCAGGTCTCCGGCTTCTGCTTCGGCGGGCAGTAGAAATCGACGAGGGATCGGATCAGATCGTTGCGCATCGTCATGATCTGGTCGTGGACGTCCATGCCCATCAGCACCTGGCGGCGCTGGCCGTAGATGATCTCGCGCATCTGGTTCATGACGTCGTCGTATTTGATGACGTTCTTGCGGATGTCGTAGTTGTGGCTCTCAACGCGCTTCTGGGTGTTTTCGATGGTCCTTGAGAAGATTCCCATCTCGAGCGAGTCGATCTGGCCCGACTGCATGATCCTGCCCATCGTGCCGGAGATCTTTTCCATGCGCTCCTCGCCGAAGCGGCGCATCATTTCATCCTGCATCGAAACATAGAACCTTGTCGCGCCGGGGTCGCCCTGACGCCCGGAACGTCCGCGCAGCTGGTTGTCGATGCGGCGGGATTCATGCCGCTCGGTGCCGAGAACGAACAGACCGCCGACGGCGACGACCCTTTCGTGTTCCTCATCGGTGACCTTTTTGAAATCCTTATAAAGGCCGTTGTAGACCTCCCTCGCGGCGAGGATCTCCTCATCCCCGGTCTCCTCGTGGCTCGTGGCGTTCTCGATCATCTCGTCGGTATAGCCGTTCTTGCGCATCTCGCGCTTCGCCATGAATTCCGGGTTGCCGCCGAGCAGGATATCCGTGCCGCGGCCCGCCATGTTCGTCGCGATCGTGACGGAGCCGAATTTGCCTGCCTGGGCGATGATCTCCGCCTCCTTCGCGTGGTATTTCGCGTTCAAAACCTCGTGCTTGATTCCGCGGCGGACGAGCAGCCTGCTGACCTTTTCGGATTTTTCAACGGAGATCGTGCCGACGAGCATCGGCTGGCCCGTTGCGTGGATCTTCACGATGTCGTCGACGATCCTCGCGTATTTGTCCTCTTCCTTCGCGAAGAGCGCGTCGTTATAGTCGACCCTCGCGATCGGCTTGTTCGTCGGGATCTCGACAACGTCGAGGCCGTAGATGCCGATGAACTCCTCCTCCTCCGTTTTCGCGGTACCGGTCATGCCGGCGAGCTTTTTGAACATGCGGAAGTAGTTCTGGTAGGTGATCGTTGCGATGGTCTTGTTTTCGTCCTTGATCGGAACGCCTTCCTTCGCTTCGAGGGCCTGGTGCAGGCCGTCCGAATAGCGCCTGCCGTTCATGATGCGGCCGGTGAAGCTGTCGACGATCAGGACCTGCTGATCGATGACGATATAGTCCTTGTCGGCCTCGAAGAGCGCGTGCGCCTTCAGGGCCTGCTTGATATAGTGGTTGATCTCCGTGCTGTCCGCGGAGGAGATATCGGCGATGTCGAAATACTGCTCCGCCTTGCGCATGCCCTGCTCGGTGAGGGCGACGGTGCGGGCCTTGATATCGCACATATAGTCCCCGCTCTCCGGCTGGGTCTTGCCCATCTGAAGATCGAGCTTGCTGAGCTTGATAAGGTCCTCGCCGCGGGTCAGACCGCGAACGAAGCGGTCCGCGCGCTTATACATATCGTTGGATTTTCCGCTTGCGCCGGAGATGATGAGCGGCGTTCTCGCTTCGTCGATGAGGATCGAGTCGACCTCGTCGACGATCGCGTAATTGAGGCCGCGCTGCACGAGGCGCTCCCGCGAGATCGCCATGTTGTCGCGCAGATAGTCGAAGCCGAACTCGCTGTTCGTGCCGTAGGTTATATCGCAGCGGTAGGCCGCCTGCTTTTCCTCGTGCTCCATCTGGCTGACGATGCAGCCGACGGTCAGGCCGAGGAAGCGATGGATCTTGCCCATCCATGCGGCGTCGCGCTGGGCAAGGTATTCGTTGACGGTAACGACGTATACGCCGTCGCCGGGAAGCGCGTTGAGATAGCTCGCGAGGGTCGCGACGAGCGTTTTGCCTTCACCGGTGCGCATCTCCGCGATACGGCCCTGGTGGAGGATGATGCCGCCGATGAGCTGAACGTCGTAATGCCGCTGGCCGATCGTGCGGACCGCCGCCTCTCGGACGACGGCAAAGGCTTCGGGAAGAAGGTCGTCGAGCGTTTCTCCCTTTTTGAGCCTTTCGCGGAATTCGGCGGTCTTGTGCCGAAGCTCCGCATCGGAAAGCTTTTGGATGTCCGGTTCAAGCGCGTTGATCCTCTTCACAAGGGGCATGATCTTTTTGATCTGATGCGCGCTGGTATTGCCGAAAATTTTGTCGATAAGTCCCATTTTTTCCTCCGACCGCGGCGCTTTCGTCCGCGGCTTCTGTCCGTTGTTCCGGTCTTCGGGCGTTTTTTTCGCCCCCGCCGGTCATTCTTCGCCCGCGAGCAGCCTTGTCCTTTCGGCAAGGATCAGCCCTTCGATGATCTCGTCCATATCCCCGTCGATGAACTGGGGAAGCTTGTAAAGCGTCATGTTGATGCGGTGATCGGTGACGCGGCTCTGCGGGAAGTTATAGGTCCTGATCCGCTCGCTGCGGTCGCCCGAACCGACCTGGCTCCTTCTTTCGGAAGCCTCCTTCTCGGCCTGCCGGCGGCTGTAAAGCTCGTAGAGGCGGCTTTTCAGCACCTTCATCGCCTGCTCCTTGTTCCGCCCCTGACTGCGTTCGTCCTGGCTCTGCACGACGATGCCCGTCGGGATATGCGTGATGCGGATCGCGCTCTCGGTCTTGTTGACGTGCTGCCCGCCGGCGCCGCTTGAACGGTAGGTGTCGATGCGCAGGTCGTTCGGGTCGATCTCGACCTCGACGTCCTCCGCCTCCGGAAGCACCGCGACAGTCGCCGCGCTTGTGTGGATCCTTCCCTGCGTTTCGGTTTCCGGAACGCGCTGAACGCGGTGGACGCCGCTTTCGTATTTGAGTCTTGAGTACGCGCCGCGCCCCGAAAGGCTCAGCACCGCCTCCTTGACGCCGCCCATCTCCGTTTCGCTGACGTCGATGAGCTCGTATCTGAAGCCGCGGCGTTCGGCATAGCGCTCGTACATCCGCATCAGCACCGCGCCGAAAAGCGCCGCCTCGTCCCCGCCCGTTCCGGCGCGGATCTCGATTATGACGTTCCTTTCGTCGTTTTTATCCTTCGGAAGAAGCTGTATGCGGAGCTCCCGCAGCTGCTCCTCCGCCTTTTCGGAAAGCCGGCGCAGCTCATCCTCCGCAAGCTCCCGCAGCTCCTTTTCGGAATCAGCGTCCGCGAGGATCTCCCTGCAGTCGGCGATCGCCGCTTCGGTCGCGGAATAGCCGTCATACGCGGCGACGATCGGTTCGAGCCTTGAATGCTCCCGAACGAGCTCGCGCCACAGCGTCCGGTCCGCGATCACGGCGGGATCGGCGATCCTTTCCGCGAGCGAATCGAAGCGCGCCTTCATTTGTTTCAGTCGTGTCAGCATTTTTTATCCGTTCGCCCCGCCTTTTGCCGGCTCCGCCGCGACGACCCTCGGCTTCCCGTTATCGTCCCTGAAAAGCCGCACGGCCGCGTTTTTCCCGAAAATCGCGGGAACGCTTTCGCCCTGATCGAAGCCGATCTCCGTCAGAAGCACGCCGTTTTCCGAAAGATGCTCGGCGTATTCTTCGGCGATGCGCCTGTAAAAATCGAGGCCGTCCTCCCCGCCGTCCAGCGCAAGGCGCGGCTCCTGCCGCACTTCCTCATCGAGCTTATCGACTTCGCTGCTCGGGATATACGGCGGATTCACCGTTATGATATCGAATTTTTCCCCGCCGAGCGCGGAAAAGAGGTCGCTTTGAACGGTCCTCGCGGGGACGCCGTGCTTTTTCGCGTTCTTCGCGGCGACGGCGAGCGCCGCCTCGCTGATATCCGCAAGCACGGTTTCGCCGAGCCCCATGCGCTTCGCGAGCGAGATGCCGACGCAGCCGGAGCCGGTGCAGAGGTCGAGAAGGCTCCCGAAGCCTCTTTCGCGGATAAATCCCTCCGCGGCGGCGCAGAGGGTCTCCGTATCCTGCCGCGGGATCAGCACATCGGGCGTGACATCAAAGGTCAGGCCCATGAGGTCCCATTCGCCGATGATGTACTGCAGAGGCTCATGCGCGAGCCGCCTTTCGACAAGTTCGCTGAGCGTTTTTATCCGCCCCTCGTCCGCTTCGATCCCGCCGTCCGAAAAGCCGATGCGGCGGCCGAGCGCGAAGGAAACGAGCTCCCTTGCCTCCGCCGGGGCGCTTTCGCCGGAAACGGTAAAAAGCTTTTTCGCGGTATCCCGAAGGAGCTCCCGCAGCGTCATGCTTCGCCCCCGTCTTTTTCCGCGTTTTCTTCCGCGGTTTCTTCGGCGTTTTCGGCGGTTTCTTCGGTTTTTTCTTCGCCGTTTTCCTTTGCCTCCTCCTTCGGCGGGTCGGCAAGGGCGTTATAGTATTCCGGGGTCCTTTCGCCCATCGCGATATAGAACGCGGCCATCGCGACCTCGATCATATCCTCCGTGGGCTCCTTCGTGGTTATGAGCTGCA
>JAEEYN010000105.1 GCA_016288175.1 Bacillota bacterium
GCTTTCCGAATATGTGGAGGTCGAGGTCGCAACGGGCGGCAAGCTCTATTCCATGCGCTTCCACAGCTATGAGGACGACGAGGGCAATATGCACTCCGGCGTTCCGGAAGCGCCGCTTGCGGAGATCGGCAGAACGCGCAGGCAGGGAACAAAAGTCACTTTTATGCCCGATTCGCGCGTTTTCGAAACGGTGGAGATGAATTCCGAGATCGTCGCAAAGCGCCTCAGAGAGCTCGCTTACCTCAACAAGGGCGTGCTCTTCAAATTCACCGACAGCCGCATCAAGGGCGATAACAAATACCGCGAGTATAAATACGACGGCGGCATCATCGACTTCGTTTCGTATCTCAACAGCGAAAAGACCGTGCTTTACGAAAAGCCGATCTATTTCACCGGCGTTCGCGGCACGGGCAAGAATACGATCGTCTGCGAGATCGCGATTCAGCATAACGACGGCTACACCGAAAGCGTGTTTTCCTACGTCAATAATATCCCGACGACCGAGGGCGGCACCCATGAAACGGGCTTCAAATCCGCTCTGACGAAGGTCATGAACGACTACTGCCGCAAGATCGGCCTTTTGAAGGAGAAGGACGCTTCGCTTTCCGGCGAGGATTTCCGCGAAGGCCTGACGGCGGTCATTTCGCTCAAAATGAGCTCCATACAGTTCGAAGGCCAGACCAAGACGCGCCTTGGGAACACCGAAGCGCGCGCCGCGGTTGAATCCATCGTTCAGGAAGAGCTGATGCCGATCCTCGAAAACCTCAAGAACGCGGAGCTCGCGGGCATAATCGCCGATAAAGCCGTCAAAGCCGCGAAAGCGAGGGAGGCGGCGCGCCGCGCGAAGTCCATGGCGAGGGAAAAATCGAAGCTCGAGAACGCACCGCTCGTCGGCAAGCTTTCAAGCTGTACCGGCCGAAATCCGGAGCAGAACGAGCTGTTCATCGTCGAGGGCGATTCCGCCGGCGGCAGCGCGAAGCAGGGGCGCGACAGGCGTTTCCAGGCGATACTGCCCCTTCGCGGCAAGCCGCTTAACGTTGAAAAGCGCCGCATCGAGCAGGTCCTCGAAAACGACGAGTGCCGCTCGATCATCACCGCGCTCGGAACGGGCATCGGCGAGGACTTCGAACTCAAAAACCTGAAGTATCATAAAGTGATCATCCTCTCCGATGCGGACCAGGACGGCGCGCATATCCGCGCGCTGCTTCTGACCTTCTTCTACCGCTACACGAAGGAACTCATCACGAGCGGCCACGTCTATATGGGCATGCCGCCGCTCTATAAGGTCCAGAAGGGCAGCGACGTCCGCTACGCTTACGACGACGAGGAGCTTGCGAAGATCACGAAGGGCATGAAGGGCTACACCCTCCAGCGCTATAAGGGCCTCGGCGAGATGAACCCGGAGCAGCTTTGGGAAACGACGCTGAATCCGGAGAACCGCTCTCTCGTGCAGGTCACGATCGAGGACGCCGCTTATGTCGAGCACCTCGTAACGCTGCTGATGGGCGACAAGGTCGCGCCTCGCAAGGAATACATCACGGAACACGCGGATTTCAATAAAATCGATACTTTCGAAGCAAAGGTGAAGGTGGATTAAAATGGAAAAAAAGCCCGCAAGGAAAAGAAAAACATCCGTTCTGAACGAAAGAGCGAGCGGCATACTTCTGCCGATCTTCTCGCTCCCGAGCCCGCACGGCGTCGGCACGATGGGCAAAGCGGCGTTTGATTTCGCCGATTTCCTGCATGCCGCGGGGCAAAAGATCTGGCAGGTCCTGCCGCTGAACCCGACGGGCTACGGCGATTCACCCTATGCGAGCTTTTCCGTTTTCGCGGGGAATCCCTATTTCATCGACCTCGACCTGCTCCGGAAAGAGGGCCTTCTGACGGAAGAGGAGATCGCCGAGTGCGATTTCGGCTCCGACCCGCGCCGCGTCGATTACGGCAGGCTCTATGAGACCCGCCTGCCGCTCCTTCGCAAAGCGATGGCGAGGGACGGTTTCCGCGATCGGCCCGATTACGCCGTGTTCGTTGAGGAAAATGCGGATTGGCTGCCGGATTTCGCGCTGTTCACCGCGCTGAAGGCGCATTTCGGCGGGAAGCCCTGGCTCGAATGGGAGGATCGGGGCGCAAGGCTCCGCCGCGCGCAGACGCTCAACAAATACAGGCGTCTTCTCAAAAACGAGATCGAATTTTTCGAGTACACGCAGTACCTTTTCGCGAAGCAGTGGAAAAAGCTGAAGAAATACTGCAATAAGCTCGGAATCAGCATTGTCGGCGATATCCCGATCTACTGCGCGCTCGATTCCGCCGACGCATGGGCGAACCCCGCTCAGTTCCAGCTCGATGAGAACCGCCGGCCGAAGCTCGTTGCCGGTGTTCCGCCCGATGCGTTCACGGAGGACGGCCAGCTTTGGGGCAACCCGCTCTATGATTGGGACGCGATGAAAAAGGACGGCTACGGCTGGTGGATCCGCCGTTTCCGCGCCGCGAAGCGCCTCTATGACGTTATCCGCATCGACCATTTCCGCGGGCTCGAAAGCTATTGGGCCGTTCCCGCGGGGGATGAGACCGCCCGCAACGGAAGCTGGCTGCCCGGCCCCGGCATTGACTTCATCCGCGCCGTACGAAAAGCGCTGCCCGGCCTTGCGATGATCGCGGAGGATCTCGGCTATATTACGCCGGAGGTCGCCGCGCTGCTGCGCGATTCCCGCTGCCCGGGCATGAAGGTGCTCGAATTCGCGTTCCAGCCCGGTGCGAAGAGCAACTATGTGCCCTTCCGCCATGAAAAGAACTGCGTCTGCTATATCGGAACGCATGACAACAGCCCGATCCTCGAGTGGAAGAACGAATTCTTCGAAGACGATATCGAGTTTATGAAGAAATATCTTGCCTTTTCGGAAAAGGAGGGGCTCTGCTATACGATGATCCGCGGCGGTATGGAGTCGAACGCGAACACCTTCATTGCCCAGATGCAGGATTTCCTGGAGCTCGGCGCGGGCAGCCGCATCAATTCTCCCGGAACGAACGAGGGCAACTGGCAGTGGAGGATGCTCGAAGGCGAAGCGAGCGAAAAGCTCGCCGCGAAGATCCGCGACTATACCGAGACCTACGGAAGGATCTGACGACGATCAACTTCGAAAAAGCCTTGTTAAAAGCAAGGCTTTTTTGTTTCCGTGCGGCAGAATGCCCGAACCTCACGCCGCACGTCGCCCGAGAGGGCGAGCAGCGCAAGCAAGTTCGGCGCAGCCATGAGATAATTCAGCGTTTCGCCGAACTGCCAGACGCGCGCCGCGGGAATGAACGCGCCGAGAGCGGAGCAAAGCGTGATGACGGCGCAGCAGGGAAGCCTTGCCTTTTTGCCGAAGAGCCATTCGCCGCAGCGCAGACCGTAGACCGACCAGCCGATGACGGAGGTATACGCGAACAGAAGCAGCGAAAGAGCGAGGAAAACCGCGGAAGCTTTTCTGCCGAAAACCGGGGCGAAAGCGGCGAGGGCGATCGCCGTGCCCCCGCCCTTTGCGGTGAACGCGCCGCTCGCGAGCACGCAGAGCGCGGTGAGGCTGCACATCACGAGCGTATCCGCAAAAACCTCGAAAACGCCGTACATCCCCTGGATGACCGGATCCGTCGTTTCGGCGCAGGCATGGGCGATCGGCGCTGAACCGACGCCCGCCTCGTTAGAGTAGACGCCGCGCGCCATGCCGACGCGCATCGCCCGAAGCATGCCGTAACCGAAAAGCCCTCCCGCCGCGGGACGCAGACCGAAGGCGCCGCGCAGGATCGAAGCGAACGCCATGCCGAGATTCCTTCGGAAAACGAACAGCACGGCGCAGCATGCCGCGGCATACAGGAGCGCCATGAACGGGACCGTGTATTCGCTGATTCTGCCGATGCGCCGGACGCCGCCGAGCACCGCCGCGCCGACAAGCAGCGCCATGAAAAGCGCCGCGAAGGGACGCAGGAATGCCGCGCCGGAGGCGGGGAACAGGGCGGAGAACATCAGCGCCGCGCTCTCCGCGACGGTGTTCGACTGCACGAGCGGCGTGCTGATGCTTCCGGCGAGAAGGCCGAAAACGGCAAAGCAGCGGGCGAGGGGAAGCGCGAAAAAGCGAAATGCCCCGCGCCCGCCGAGCCCTTTTTCGATATAGAGCATCGGTCCGCCGAAATATTCGCCGTTCCGCTTTTCGCGATAGAGCAGCGCAAGCACGATCTCCGCGAATTTGACGCCCATCCCGAGGAGCCCCGCGGCCCACATCCAGAAGACCGCGCCCGGACCGCCGAGCGCGATCGCGCCTGCCGTCCCCGCGATATTCGCCGTGCCGACCGAGCCTCCGAGGGCCGACGCCATCGCCTGAAACGGCGTCACGGCCCGCCCGCCGGAGGCTTTCGAAAGCGGCTTTTGCGGGCGTTTTCTTCGGAAAACGGCGGCGAGCGAACGGCCGAAATGCGTGAATTGAAAGCCCCTTGTCCGGCCCGTCAGGACCGCTCCGGAAAGCAAAGTCAGCACTGCGAAAAACGAAGAAAAAGCATTCATAAAAGAGTTTATTCGCAATTACTAAAATGTATTACATACGGAAATTGTAACATTTTTGTAAATTTTGTATATAACCAGTTTACAAATCAAAAAATAGCTGTTACAATTAGCTTGTCGGTGGACGGGAAGGCCGAATAAGCAGGTCTTCGCCAAGAAAAGCGATTGTTCCTCTCCCTGCTGAAGGTGATTTTCCGCCGATCGACTATTTGTACCGGAGGTCCTCCTGTTAAGTCCGTTCCTTGAAGCAGTAAGGATTGGGAACGGCAATTCTCCGGATCGCGGCCGAACGGCCGAACCCGCCTATCAGACCAACAGCGGGAAAAACATTGCCCCCTCAGCAAAGCTGGGGGGATGTTTTTTCGGCAGGAAGTCGGATTTTCGTCTTGACAAACGCTGCGCGGGGTGTTAGAATCTTGCCTTGTAAAGGCTGTGAAGCGGATAATCCGGTCGGAAAACCCGTTGTTCAGAGAGCCGCCGGTCGGTGCAAGGCGGACGGGGCGGATCGGCACTCGCCGCGGAGCCTCCGGAGCGATTTTTTTCTTCAGTAGTTTCGGACGTATGCCTGCGTTAAGGGCTTCAAGGGGTCGGCTTATGCCGATAACCGGAGTGGTACCGCGCGGAACGGCTTTCCGCGTCTTCGGAAACGGGATGTTTCCGGAGCTTTTTTATTTTTGTTTACTACCGAAAGGAGCTTAATATTATGAGCGAACGCTATGAGCATCTGCCGATCGAATCGAAATGGCAGAAGATCTGGGACGATACGCATTGCTTCGAGGCGAAGGACGATTTCACGAAGCCCAAGTATTATGCGTTGATCGAATTCCCGTTCCCGAGCGGCGCCGGACTGCACGTCGGCCATCCGCGCAGCAATACGGCGCTTGATATCATCAGCCGCAAACGCCGCATGGAGGGCTACAACGTCCTTTTCCCGATCGGGTACGACAGCTTCGGCCTTCCGACCGAGAACTACGCGATCAAGACGGGCGAGCACCCCGCGAAGGTCACCGCCCGCAATATGCAGGTTTTCCACAACCAGCTCAAAATGCTCGGCTTCTCCTTCGATTATTCCAGGGAGCTCTATACTTCCGACCCGGATTATTACCGCTGGACGCAGTGGATCTTCCTGAAGCTTTTTGAAAAAGGCCTCGCATATAAAGCGGAGCTGCCGATCAACTTCTGCACGAGCTGCAAGGTCGGCCTCGCGAACGAAGAGGTCGTGGACGGCTGCTGCGAGCGCTGCGGCGCGCCGGTCATCCGCATGGTGCGTTCACAGTGGATGCTGAAAATCACCGCGTATGCGGACCGCCTGATCGACGATCTCGACACCGTGGATTTCATTGACCGCGTAAAGACTTCCCAGAAGAATTGGATCGGCCGCAGCACCGGCGCGGAGGTCACCTTCAAGATCGAGGGCTGGCCCGAGGGCCTGCGCATCTATACGACCCGCCCCGATACTCTCTTTGGCGCGACCTATATGGTCGTTGCGCCGGAGCATCCGCTCGTTGAAGCGCTCGCGGACCGCATCACCAATATCGACGCCGTCCGCGAATACC
>JAEEYN010000012.1 GCA_016288175.1 Bacillota bacterium
AAGCAGGATGCAGTCGCATACCTTCGGCCCGACGCCTTTGAACTTCAGCAGTTCCCTCCGCGCGTCCTCAAGGCTCATATCCCGTAGCTTTTCAAGATCGTAGCCGTCGGCGATCTTCCTTGCGGATTCGATGATGTACGGCGCACGGTAGCCTGCGCCGATCGCTGTGAGCTGCTCCGTTTTCAGCGAAGCGACAGCATCGGGCGAAGGGAAAGCGAACATCGTTTGCCCCTCGAATTCGAGCTTTTCGCCGCAGAGCGCGCAGAGGCGGTCGATGATTCCGGAAATGCGCTTGATATTGTTGTTGGCGGAGATAATGAAAGAAATCAGCGCCTCGAAAGGCTCCTGGTTGAAAACGCGGATGCCGTTCGCGCCGGGAAGGCAGACGGCAAGGCGCGGGTCGGCTGAGATGAGCGCTTCGATTGCCTTATAGTCCCTTTCAAGATCGAAATAATCTATAAAGAAGCGTTCCTCTCCTGCGGCGCATGGGCGGACGGTCAGTCCTGCATCGGTCCTTGCCGCGCGGATGGGTCTGCCGGAAAGCACGCAGCTGAAAGCGCAGTTCTCCCCCGCCATGTTTTCGCAGCGCTTCCAGCGGAAAGCCTGGCCGCAGTCCGCGCTTTTTTCGAGGTCGAAATCCGGAATATCGGTTACGATAAGCGTATCGTTTTGAAGTTCGTATTTCATGCCGCTATTTTACTACATCTTTCGCGTTTTGAAAAGAGCGCGGAAACAGAAAAACCGCCGCTTCACGCTTCGGTGAAACGGCAGTTTCATTCAGTTGTTTAATGCTTTATCAGCCCGCGATTTCCTCGGGGTAAACGCTGACGCAGCGCTTTCCGCCATGCTTCGTTTCGAAACGAAGGATGCCGTCGACCTTTGCAAACAGGGTGTCATCCTTACCGATGCCGACGTTGTTGCCGGGATGGAAGTGAGTGCCGCGCTGCCTGACGAGGATGTTGCCCGCGAGAACGAACTGACCGTCCGCACGCTTCGGCCCGAGGCGCTTGGATTCGCTGTCACGGCCGTTACGGGAACTACCAACACCCTTTTTATGTGCAAAAAGCTGCAGATTGATCCTGAACATATTAAACCTCCCTCTTTATCAGTTTGAGATAATCACTGTAATCATTTTCGATGGAACGAAGCCCCATGAGCATCGTTTCAAGAATCAGCTCCGCCTTCTTGAGCTGCTCGCCCCGAACGGAGCGATCGAGCATCAGGCAGAGCCCGCCGTCCATCACTTCAAGCGCGCAGGGGGCCTTTACAAGCTCCTTGATACCGATAACAGCAGTCTGAGTGATCGCAGAAACCGCTGCGCAGACGATATCCTCACCGTGTTCCGCATAGCCGGTATGGCCGGCAGCTTCGAATCCGACGAGCGCACCGTTTTTTGAATAGACGGTAATTTCGGTCATACAATTACCTCTCAACCGATTGAAAGGATCTTGACCTTGGTATAGGGCTGACGATGGCCTTGCTTTTTGCGGTAATCCTTTTTGGGCTTATACTTGAAAACGATTACCTTCTTGCCCTTGCCATGCTCCAGCACCTCAGCCTTGGCGCAAACGCCTTCGAGAACGGGCTTGCCGATCTGAACGTTTTCGCCCTCAGCCATCATCAGTACGTCGAAATTGACGTTTTCGCCAACCTCGTTATCGAGCTTCTCGACCATGATCTCACTGCCGACCTCGACCTTGTACTGCTTACCGCCGGTTACGATGATTGCGTACATTAGAATTTTTCCTCCTCTTACCAGTCTCGCCCGTGGGGTGGATCGCCGGAAATTCCGGGCATCACTTTAAACCGTCTTGGAGCGGCTCAGAGAGTTATGTTACCACAGCGGATGATCTTTGTCAAGCGTTATTTTTCATTTTTTGCATATATTTTCAATAAAAAAGCGGGCTTTCGGGCCCGCCTTTCAGGGTGATCGTTTGATCACTCCGCCTTTTCCTCTTCCTGGGGCAGTGCTGCGATGGATTCGCGGATCCTTTCGGTCATGTTCGCTTTCTCCATCCTGTATGCCTGGTCCATGCAGACGGCGAAGGAATGCGCGTCGCTCGAGCCGTGGCCCTTTACAACGGTCTTCTGGCAACCGAGCAGAACGCTGCCGCCGTAGTTCTGATAGTTCATGAAGTTTTTGAGGTCCATGAACATCCGCTTCATAAGACCCGCTCCGACAAGATAACGCTTTTTCCTGCGGATCTCCTTCTTGAGCTTTTTGAGCATCTCAAGCGCGGTGCCTTCGGTCGTTTTGATCAGAACGTTGCCGGCAAAGCCGTCGCAGACGACGAGATCGTATTTCCCGGTTAAAAGATCGCGGCTTTCCATATTGCCGACGAAGTTGATCCCCGGGGTTTTTTCGAGCATCGGATATGCTTCGCGGCGGAGGTTGTCGCCCTTTTCGGTTTCGGTTCCGATGTTGAGCATCGCGACCTTCGGTTCCTTGACGCCGAAAGCCGCCTCAAGATAACGGCTGCCCATGATTGCGAACTGCACGAGCTGTTCCGGAAGGATATCGACGTTCGCGCCGCTGTCGCAGACGCCCACGATGCCGCCCGACATTGTAGGCAGGATCGGGCAGAAAGCGGGACGTCGGATGCCGCGGATCCTTCCGATGCGCAGCGTTGACGCGGCGACGAGGGAGCCGGTCGAGCCGTTCGAAACGAGGGCGTTGACTTCGGGATCCTCGCGGAGAAGATTGATCGCGCGGATCATGGAGCTGTCCTTTTTATGGCGGATCGCGTCGGTCGGCCGCTCCTCCCCCGTTATGATCTCCGGGGCATGGATGACTTCGATCCTTCCGCTGAGCTCGCCGCAATCGGCGATCAGAGGATCGATCTGTTCCTTATCGCCGACAAAAACGACGGAAAGGTCGTCATGCTTGCGCATTGCGATCAATGCGCCTTCAACATTCGCCTGCGGGCTGTTGTCTCCGCCATGGCAATCGACTGCGATCTTCATTTTGCATTTTCTCCGTTCATGAGTTGTTTGACGTATGCGCGCCTGCGTTTATGCCGGATCGCTTTGAAACGCTTCCAAGTATTCAGGATCGCGTGGTTATCAACGAGGTTAAGGTTCGTTTCGGCGTATTCGATATTGTCGGCACGGAGCATTTTCATAAGCCCCGCGGAGATGCAGGCGCCGATTCCGCGGTTTGCGTAATCGGGGTGCACAGCGATCAGGCCGAGATCGATAACGCGCGGCTTCTTGATCGCCTTAAGAAGGCGGACGAGCGCCGCAGGAGTCAGCTTGCCGTTCGATTTCTGCACCGCTTTCGCGATCGACGGGAAGCAGATGCCCATGCAGATGACTTTGCCCTCTTCATCGAGGATGACGGCAACGTTGCGCAGGTCGATGATCAGCATGAAGTTGTCGATCATCATCTTCTTCATGCCGGGCGTGAACGGAACGGTGCCGTAGATATCCTTATAAGCGATATCGAGAAGGTCGAAGAACCCGTCGCCGTATTTTTCGATGAACTCGCGCTTGTTCTTCGCTTCACCGAAGCGGAGATTGTAGCGATTCATGATGTAATCGGCGGCTTTTTCGTATCTTTCGTTGCGCTCTTCGGGCAGATAGATCTTGCTCTCCACCCATTCGACTTCCATCGCGTAGCCGCAGTTTTTGATCAGCTTTTCGTAATAATCGGCGTTATACTGCTCTTCAAAGGTTGAAAGCTGGTCGAAGCCCTCAACAAGGAGGCCTTCGCGCTCAAGATCCGAAAAGCCGAGCGGGCCGCAGACGGTATCCATGCCCTTCGCGATCGCCCATTTTTCAAGCGCCGCAAAAAGAGCGTCCGCAACGGCCTGATCGTCGATCGCATCGAACCTTGTGAAGCGGATGCGTTTTTCGTTATGCTTTTCGTTTGAAGCCTTTTGCAGGATCCCGCTGATCCTTCCGACCATTTCGCCGTCGCGATAGGCGTTGTAGTATACGGCTTCGCAAGTATCGTTATAAACGAAATCATCCCGAAAAACCTTCTTTTCGTCGCCGTAAAGCGGCGGAACGAAGCAGGGATTGCCTTTATAGAGTTTCAGCGGAAAATCGATGAATTCCTTCTGCTGTTTCTTGGTTTTCGCTTCTTTGATCTCGATCATGGTTCAGACCTTTTCTCCTGGTCCGCGCCGCGCTCAGCGGTCGGTCGAATGGAAACAGATGCCGACGGTGTTGGGGCCGCAATGGCTGCCGATCGTCGGGTCGACCTCCACGAACTCCGCGTCGAGCTCGCCGAAGCGTTCCTTAAGCGCCGCCAACACCTCGTTCGCGATATCCTGCGAATCGGCGTGTGCGATCAGGATGCGGTGGTCCTTGATGTTGTCGCCGAGCTGCTCGACATAGTCGACAAGGCGGTTGATGGCCTTTACCCTGCCCTTTTCCTTGCCGATGCTGACCATCTTTCCATCGCGGTTCATGTAGATGATCGGGCGGATACCGAGCAGCGTGCCCATCGTTCCGGCGAGGCCTGAAACGCGGCCGCTGTGCTTGAAGAAACGGAGATCGTCCGCGAAGAAATAGACGGCGAAGTGATAGATCTCGTTCTTCGCCCATTCGACGATCTCTTCCGCCGTCTTGCCTGCAAGGTACATGTCGCCTACTTCGAAAGCGATATTCAGCGAGCAGATCGAGATCGCTTTAGTATCGATCTCATAGAATTTCCTCTCGGGATACTTTTCCCGGAGTTCCGCGACCGCCTGATCCATGCTCTCGAAGGTGCCGGACATGGCTCTTGAAAAATGAACGTAGAGGATGTCGTTCCCCGCTTCGAATTCGGGGGTAAAGTATTTCAGGTATTCCTCCTTGCTGATCGCGCTTGTGGTGGGGATCACGCCGCCGCGAAGCCTGTCATAGAAGGTTTTTGCGTCGAATTCGTCGAAATCGACGTAGGGATAAACGAGCTTGCCGTCAATCGTATACGGCATGCTGATGAGCTTATAGCCGTATTTTTCGGCCATTTTCGGGGTGATGTCGGTATCGGTATCCGTGAAAAGAACCAGCATTTTGTTTCCTCCTGTTATTGCGTATGATCACTCAAGGACCATAATGTAATCGAAAATCGGCTGACCGCCGTCGATGAAGATCGTTTCGGTCATTTTATACCGCGATTCAAGCTCCGCTTCGAGCGCGCTGCGCTGCTCTTCGCCGACGCCTGCGCCGTAGATTATCAGCATGATGTCGAAATCTCCGGCATTATTCGCTTCCGCGAGTGCAAGCGCAGCGGAGTTCGCATCCTTCGTATCGGCGAAGACCTTATCGCCTACGAAGCAGATGTAGTCGCCGCGGGTGATCGTAACCCCGTTCTTGACGGTGTCCCTCGACGCCTGCGAAACGGCGCCGGTAACAACGTTTTCGATGATCTCCTGCTGCTCGGCAAGGATCTGCTCGGTATCGTTCGAAGAAGTGTCGAGCATCGAGATGGCGGCGTAGCCTTCGCCGATCGTCTTTGTCGGGACGATGCGGATATCGGCGTTCTTATAGAGCCCCGCGGCCTGCTTCGCCGTCAGGATAACGTTGCCGTTGTTCGGGAAAACGAGGATCGTATCGGCATTGATGCTTTCGAACGCTTTTATGAAATCCTCCGCGGAGGGGTTCATCGACTGACCTCCCTCGATGACCCAATCGCAGCCGAGGGAATAGAAGGTCGTCTTGATGCCGTCTCCGGCGGCAACGGAAACGATGCCGTAAGCCTTATGCGGTTTCGGCGCGGCGACCGTAAAACGGTTTCGGACCGTGGTCTCGTTATGCTGAAGGGTCATGTTCTCGACCTTGACGGTCAGGAATTCGCCGAACTGCTGGCAATAGTTGAAGATATCGCCGGGCTTCATCGTATGGACATGCGCCTTAACGATCGAACCGTCCCTGAATGCGACGACCGATTCGCCGACGGCGTTGAGATGCTCTTTGAAAGCGTTCATATCGAAATGATCGAGGTCGACCTTCGAGCGCTGGAGCCGCAGGAGGAATTCGGTGCAGTAGCCGAACTCGAGCTCGCTGTCCTCCGTGAAAAGATCGATATTAGCCTGCTGTTTGGATTCGGCCTTGTGTGAGCTGAATTCATCGGCGGAATAGCCTTCGATCGCGTGCTTCATGCCTTCTGCGATATAGATGAAGCCCGCTCCGCCGCTGTCGACAACGCCGGATTCCTTGAGCACCGCAAGCAGCTCCGGCGTGCGGTCGAGCGAAAGGCGCAGCTCCGCAGTGAAATCATCGAAGAAGCTCTTGATGGAACTGCTTTCGGTGATCCTCGAAGCGGCAAAGCGCACCGCGTCCTTATAGACGGTCAGGATCGTGCCTTCGACCGGAACGGAAACTGCGCGGTATGCTTCGTCGACGCCGACTTCGAAAGCGTGGCTCAGAGTCGGGATATCGGCCTGGTCGACGCCCTCAAGACCGCGTGCGATGCCCGCGAAGATCCTCGAAAGGATGACGCCTGAATTGCCGCGCGCGCCGAGAAGCATCCCGTTCGCAACGGCCGACGCCGCCGAACCGAGGCCCTTGTCGATCACTTTCGAAAGTGCAGCGGCGCCGGAGTCGATCGTCATGTACATATTGTCGCCGGTATCGCCGTCCGGGATCGGGAAAACGTTCAGATCGTTGACGATCTTGCGGTTTGCTTCAAGGTTGATCGCACCGGAACGGACCATGTTGGCGAAAAGCTCGCCGTCGATTTTCGTATTATTGATTCGTGTTTCCATGATTTTATCCTTAATGCTCCGATTATTGCATTCTTCCGTCGATCGCGTCGGGATACTGGTTGTTGATGATCTTGACGGTGAAAATCGCGACGACAAGATTCAGAAGGCCCTGTGCGATCAGCGCCGCGCCGAGAAAACCGAGAAGGATCTGCACGCTCTCCCATGGGCGGAACGCAACGATGACGCCTACAGCGAAGGTCAGAAACGCGAAAACGGCGATCAGCCACCAGGCGCCGATCCCGAAACGTTTTGCGTCGATCGCAACGCGCAGGCGGAACAGTGCGTCCGCAACGATCGCGATGCCGAGCGCGACAAGCGTCATGTCGATCAGTTTTTCCGGCCGGATCAGAACTATCGTGCCGAGAACGATCATCAGTATTCCGAACTGCAGGTCGAACTGGAACGCAAGTCTGTAAAGATCCTTTGAAAAATAGCCGATCATTTTAACGACGCCGAACGCGATCATGGCGATACCGAGGATGCAGCCGAAAACGCAAAGCGACGGCTCCGGCATCCAAATTAAAAAAGCGCCGATGACGCAAAAGATTACGGACATCACGAGATATCCGATCTTAGCGATCTTCATCGGTGCAACGGAGCGCATTTTCATGTAGATCATAACCTCCACATTTTGCTATTGTAGTTATAGCACAAAGCGCTGCGGAACTGAACAGTCAATCGATCTGCAATGCACAAAAAACAGACATTCCCGCAGGAATGCCCAAAAATAGATTGTTTATTATACCGATCTTATATTTTTCTCGTTGCTGCAGCTTCGGTCCGACTCGGCGAGCATGCCGCGATGGATCCGGCAGAAACGCGCGATCACTTCATCGCTGTAGTCCGTCATCTCGCCGTTCAGCCATTCGATAAGGAAGCCGAAACACTCGCATCTGAACAGATGTTCGATTATTTCCCGATCCTTTTCACTGAACGATGTTTTCGTCAGTTCGTTTTTCGTATACGCGCTGATGATCTTGTCGCAGATCCGCCAAAGGTAGCTTTCGAAAACGCTCCTGTCCATATAGCGATAGATGTTGAGGATAGTTTCACGTAGGTCCATTGCGGCATGTATCGCATTCGTCAGCCAGGTTTCGAGCGGGTCGAGCGGCGAATAATCCACGATCAGACGATCCGTTTCCTCGGTGATCAGCTCATCGATTAGGGTCGGGATGTCCTGGAAATGGTAATAGAACGAATTGCGGTTGATACCGCATTCTTCGACGATATCCTTTACGGTGATCTGGGGAAGCGGTTTTTTGTTCAGCAGAGCTACAAAGGTTTGCTTTATTGCTTTTTTGGTAAAGTTCGAAATACAGCGCACCCCCTTTCACCCGATCTCGGCGAAACCCACCGTTCTTTATTTGATTATTTTAACACAGTTGCGGAACAATCGCAACTTTTTTATTCCGCGTCCGTCGGGATCAGGTTCAGCGCGTCTTCAAGGGTGCTGACGTCCGTATAAGCGTGCGGTACAGCGCCGATCACGACCGTTTCGACAAGCGGCGCGCTGCATTCGACCGTCACTGTCCTCTGTGTTCCGCCGAAGAGCACGAGCAGTTCGATCCGCAGTTCTAGCATTGCGCTGTATCGTGTCTGGTTCACGCCGGCAGCCGTGAAAGAGGCCGAGAAACTCCTTTCGACGCTTCCGATGGGCACGACCCGCGCCGTCAGCTCAGGCCCGAGGCCGTTCAAAACGGCGATGCCGCTGACGGTGCCGACAGGCAGGGCGACTCCCGTCGACTGCAATTCCCCGATCCTGCCGTTTATCTTTTCGACGATACGCGAGCTCATCAGGTTCAGTTTGGCCGAATCGATGTATAAAAAACCCGTCCCCTCGGCGTTGACATGCTGCGAAGTGAAATTCTCAGTGCCGCCCTCAAGCTCGTATTCCTCCATCGTTTCGAGCACCGAGGCGTTTATCAGCTCCGCGGCGAGCCTTTTCGTTTCCCGCTCCGCAGCAGCGGCAGCCGGTCCCGCGAAGATCCGGTTCAGGACGGCAAACAGCAGCACAAAAGCGGCGGCAATCATCGCGCACCGTTTCAGAATTTTTCTTCGGCGGCGCCTGCCGATGAGCCTCTCCGCCGGGACCGTCTCCGACGCTTTTGTTCCGTCATTTCCGGCATCCGGCGGTATTCTCAGGGACTTCCCCCGCGTTTTTCGGTAATACGCTTTTTCCATGCCTGCCTCCGAGCTTCGCAAACCGGCCGACCTTCCAAACCGTTATATTAACAGGACGGTTTTTCCGCCTTCCGGCGATACCATAGTATTCCGTCCGCATCTGCGCGGTGACTTGCTTCCCTTCGGCGAAGGGATCGACTGAGCCCGTACGGTGCAAAACTGCTGATGAGGTTGCGGAAGCAATTGATTTGTGCTATAATTAAATGGGTAGATTTGTGGGTTTTGATTTTGCCGAATCTGCTCCCGGAAAGGAAAGAGATTTATGTCCGATAAAGAAATCACAAAAGTACGCGAGATCGGGAAGCGCGAATCCGCTTCCGATACCGCGGTTTTCGATAATCCTTCAAAGCGCGGCGATACCGCCGGCGGAAAGAGGGACAAAAAGAACGGGAAAGAAAAGAAGGGATCCAAGCCCCTGTTCGTTAAAAGAGAGCGCCCGCGCAGCACCGTGCTCGCGATCGTGTTCTCGCTCGTTAAGGTTTTCGCGCTGATCGCCGTCGTCGGCGTTTTCGTCGTGTTCGGCCTTGTTCTCGGCATCGCGAAAGCTTATGTCGACACTACCCCGACGCTCGATGTTTCTGCGCTGACCGTCAGCGACCGCACGAGCTATATTTATGACCGCAACGGCAACATGATCACGACCTTTGCCGGCATGGAATACCGCGACTGGGCGGATATCGACGAGATCCCCGACCGCCTCAAGAACGCGCTGATCGCGGTTGAGGATGTCCGCTTCTATAAGCACGGCGGCCTTGATTTCAAACGGCTTTTCTCGGCGGTCGTCAACACTCTGCGCAATTCACAGACCCACGGCGGTTCGACGATCACGCAGCAGCTCATCAAGATCAAACTGCTTTCCAACACCCAGAGCTACAAGCGCAAGATCCAGGAAGCATACCTTGCCTATGAACTCGAAAACACGATCTCAAAGGACAAGATCCTCGAAGCATACATGAACGACGTTTATCTCGGCGATTCGAACTACGGTTTCAAGACCGCCGCGAAGGATTATTTCGGCAAGGAGCTCGACCAGCTCACGATCCGCGAATGCGCGATGCTCGCCGGTATGGTCCAGAAGCCGAACGTCACGAATCCGCGCGCGAATACCTATCGCCGGTTCAATGAAGACGGCACCAACAAAATGAACGTCACGAACGAAAGAACCGACGTCGTGCTCAGCAAAATGTACAAGAACGGCTTTATCTCGCATGAAGAATATGAGGCCGCGCTGAATGAAGAAGTCCATATCCTCGAAAAGAGCTCGCAGAAGCAGCTTTACGATATGGCATACTTCATCGAATACAGCATCTATGACGTGATCACCCATATGCTCGAGCAGAGGGGTCTGCCGGATACCGCGGCGAACCGCTCCGCGATCGAGAAGGAGCTCCGCACCGGCGGCTACAAGATCTATCTGACCGTCGATCCCGAGATCCAGAACACCGTTCAGAACGTCATCACCGAATGGGACGATTATCCCGCGCTGCGCAATTCGAACGCAAACGTTATCACAGACCCGAATTCCGGCATCACAGCAGCGCAGCCCCAGGCAGCGGCCGTCGTTATCGACCAGCATACGGGCCAGATTATCGCAATGGTCGGCGGACGCGAGGAACCGATCCAGAAGCGCCAGCTCAACCGCGCATACCAGAGCTCCATGCCCGTCGGTTCGTCCATCAAGCCGCTTGCGGTCTATGCCCCCGCCCTCGAATACGGCGTCACGCCCGGCATGTGCATCCTTAACTCCGAGCTTGCGATCGACGGCTACGGCGGCGAACGCGGTTATCCCAAGATCGGTTCGAGGCGCTATGAAGGCCTTTGCACGATCCGCCGCGGCGTCGCAAGCTCCCTCAACATCGTTGCGGCGAGGACGCTTTTCGATTACGTCAAGCCCGAACGCGGCGCAAGGTACCTTGAGCTGCTCGGCGTCAACCGCAGCAGGATCAATGTCGACGGTCCCGGCCTTGCGCTCGGAACTTCCGGCATCACGCCGCTCGAAATGAGCGCGGCATACGCCTGCCTTGCGAACGGCGGCGTCTACCTCGAACCCATGTCCTTCACCTACGTTGTCGCGGAGGACGGCACCGTCGTGCTCGATGCATCGAAGATCCAGAAGAGCCGCCGCGTGTTCTCCGAAACGACCGCTTATATGATGACCGATATGCTCCAGGATGTTGTGAGCTACGGCACCGGTACGAACGCGAGTATCCCCGGCATCACCGTTGCAGGCAAGACCGGTACGAACGACGACTACACCAGCGTTTATTTCGCGGGCTACACCGGCTACTACACCGCTTCGCTCTGGATCGGCCACGATAAATACTCCGAAAAGCTCGCTTCCGGTTCCACCGGCGGCAACTCCGCGGCGCCGCTTTGGCAGGCGTTCATGAGCAGGATCCATAACGGGCTTCCCGACAAGCCGATCCTCGACGTTTCGCCCGTCGATATCGGCCTCACAAGGGTCGCCATCTGCCCCGTTTCCGGCAAGCTCGCAACCGAGGAATGCATGCTCGATCCGTATAATCCGCCCGTCGTCGACTGGTGCCCCGTCGACCTCGTTCCGAAGGAATACTGCGATATGCACTGCATCGTCGAATTCTGTTCCTCCTCCGAAGCCTGCGCCTGCGCGGAATGCCCCGAAACCACCCGTTATAGAAAATGCGTCGTGCTGATCCCCTCAACCTCGCTCTATGCGCGGCTTGAGCAGGAAAAGCTCTTCGCTTATATGCCCAACGCGATCCTGACCGATCTTTCCCCCACCGAATTCATTGCGAGCGTAATGAACAGCGAATCGAGCTGCGGCGTTCACGGAAGCGGCGGCACTGTCAACGTTCCGCTCGCCGATCTGATCACCCAGGCGAACAACCTTATCACAGAGGTCACGAATTATCTGCGCTCCGTGCAGACCTTGCCCGACGGCGACAGAGCGCTGCTTGAAAACGGCATCAGCAACCTCCAATACGCCATCGAAACCGAGGACGCAAGCAAGATCTACCGCTATATGACCGAGCTGCGGACGAATTACAACATCCTCAGCGCACAGTACCCGCCCGTTACGAATCCGAACGATCCGGGCGGAGGAACAGGACGCGAATAGCCGGAATAGTATAGATAAACGGGACAGTTTCTCCCTGTCCCGTTTGACGATGCTATAGAAAGGCGTCTTGTGAAAAGACGATTATTCGTGACATGATCTATTTCGATAACAGCGCAACAACACTTGTCAGCAGCGAGGCGGCACAGACCGCCTTGCGTTATATGACTGCCGATTTTTATAACCCCGCGGCGGCATACTCCCCCGCTGTCGCTGTCGAACGCGATGTGAACTCCGCACGGGCGCGCCTCGCTTCCGCTTTCCGCGCCGAACCTTCCGAGCTCATTTTCACAAGCGGCGGCACGGAGAGCAACAACATCGCTCTTAGCGGAACGCTCGCTCCGATGCGCGATAAATGCCGCGTTATCACAACGGCTGTCGAACACCCCTCCGTTTACGAACCCGTTCTCGCGCTCAAAAACCGCGGCTATGACGTCGTTGTCCTCGGCGTTGACGCATCCGGCCGTGTCGACCCGAAGGAGCTCGAAAACGCACTGACGGAAAACACCGGCTATGTCAGCATCATGCACGTCAACAACGAAGTCGGTTCCGTGAATGATATTGACGGATTGTATCGAACCGTGAAGGCGAAAGCGCCCAACGCGGTCTTCCATTCCGACGGCGTGCAGGCTTTTATGAAGCTCCCGCCCGTCCGATGCGATATGTATTCCTTCAGTGGGCATAAGCTCCACGCGCCGAAGGGTGTCGGCGGGCTTTTCGTCCGTAAGGGCGTCCGCTTCGCCGGAGGTCAGCTCGGCGGCGGTCAGGAAAACAACCTGCGCTCCGGCACGACCAATGTTCCCGGCATTATGGCGCTCGATACCGCCTGCGCGCGGTATTCGGCAAACCGCGAAGCGAACCTTCAAAAGATGCTCCTTGTCAAGCAGCGCCTGTACGGCAACCTGTCGCGTATCCGCGATGTTCGGCTGAACGGTCCCTCCGTTGAAAGCGGAGTGCCGTACATTCTGAACATGAGCTTCCTCGGCGTGCGCGGCGAAGTGCTGCTGCATTCGCTGATGGATAAGGGCCTGCTCGTTTCAACGGGCTCCGCCTGCGCGGCAAGGCACCGCGGCAAGAACAGGATCCTGACTGCGATGGGTATTACCGGCGAGAGGCAGGACGGCGCTATCCGCTTCAGCTTCTGCCCCGAAAACACCGCTGCCGAGGCCGATGCCGCGGCGCAGATGATCGAGGAAAGCCTTGCGCTGCTTCGAAGGTTCCGCCGCCGCTGAAGTATTGCGCGGGAAATGAACGCCGATTCGGCAGATTCCGCAGCAGTATCACAAAAGAAAAATCAACAGAAAAACAAACGAAAGGTTATCCCAATGGAAAGAGTTATTCTTGTCCGCTATACGGAGATCCATCTCAAGGGTCTGAACAGGCCCTTTTTCGAGCAAAAGCTGATCGAAAACATCCGCATTTCGCTGCGCGGCGTCGGCTGCAAAGTCGAGCGCGAGCAGGGCCGCATCTATGTCGTCGGCATTGCCGAAGAGCAGTTCGACGAAGCGATCGAAAGGCTGAAGCACGTTTTCGGCGTTTATTCCATCAGCCCCGCCCTTGCCGTCGATAAGGATTGGCAGTGCGTCTGCGATACAGCGTTTTCGCTGATGGAGAAGCAGGTCGAAAAGGATCCCGGCCTGAGTTTCAAAGTCTTTGCCCGCCGTTCGGACAAGAATTACTTTATGAATTCGGACCAGATCAACCGCGAGCTCGGCCATGAAGTGCTTGAAAGATTCCCGAGCGTTCACGTCGATATCCATAAGCCGAAGGTCTCGCTCTGCGTCGAGATCCGCGAAAAGGCGTATGTGTACGCGGAGGAAATCCCCTGCGCGAAGGGCATGCCCGTCGGCACGGCGGGCCGCGCGATGCTGCTGATCTCCGGCGGCATCGACAGCCCCGTCGCCGGATACATGATGGCGAAGCGCGGGCTTTTCCTGAGCGCCGTTCATTTTTACAGCTATCCCTATACGAGCGAACGCGCGCGCGACAAAGTCGTTGAGCTTGCAAGGCTCGTTTCCGCGTATTCCGGCCCGATCAGGCTGCATCTTGTTCCGTTCACCGATATTCAGATGACGATCTATGACCGCTGTCCCGAAAAAGAAACGACGGTCATCATGCGCCGCCTTATGATGGAGATCGCGGAACGCATCGCTGTTTCCGACGGAGCGAAAGCCCTCATCACCGGCGAAGCGCTCGGGCAGGTCGCGAGCCAGACGCTCGAAAGCCTCTGCGTGACGGATGACGCGGTCTCGATGCCCGTTTTCCGCCCGCTGATCGGTTTCGACAAGGACGATATAATGGACTATGCCCGCAGGATCGGCACTTACGAAACCAGCATTCTGCCCTATGAGGACTGCTGCACCGTCTTCGTTCCGAAGCACCCCGTCACCCGCCCCGTCGTTGAGGATATCCGCGCGAGCGAAGCTGCCGTCGATTTTTCTGAGCTCATCGAAAAAGCGATCGACAGCACCGAGCATATCGTCGTTCATCCCGGCGATGCCAAACTGATTTAAAAAACCTGCGGCAGCATGATCCTGCCGCTTTTTTGATCGCACGATGCACCAAAGCGGAGTCAAAACCGCATATCGGAAGCTTCTTTCCGTGCTTCTCACCGCCCTGCTGCTCTTCTCCGCAGCGGGGTTTTCGGGCTGCAGCCTTTTCACCGGCGGCGAAGGCGTCAATACCGGGATCTACACCACCGAAGAACCGGATGCTTCCGCCAAGCCGGATGAAACCGTTTCCTATCCTTCCGACGAATACGCTTTCCCGGCGATCGACATGAGCGTCTGGGGCGAAAACACCGCTGTCATGCCCGTCTATTACTGCGACGCGGAGTTTACTTCCGGGGATATCGCGGTCTTTGTTCCGGTTTTCATCGGCATGAACTCGGCGCGGCTGAACGCTGCGCTCCGAACGGCATTCATGGATTTCGCCCGTTCGGTCAGTCCTGCCGATATCGGCGGCGAGGAGGAAACGCCCGAGCCATCGGAAACGGAGGAACCGGCGGATGATGACGAGCCGGAAGCGACCGCGGCGCCTGCGGAGCAAAACGGATACCGGCTCGATCACGAGATCACGTTCTCCGGCTCGGGACTTATCTCTGTTTGGATGATCCTTCGCAGCATGCCTGCCGACGGAGAGGAAACCGAGGACACGGAGATCGAACGCCGCACATTCAATTACGATGTCTATTTCGGGAAGCAGATAAGCCTTCGCGATGCTTTCGGCGCGACCTATACCCGTTCCGCCGCAGTCTCGCTTGCGGGCCTTGTCGAAGACAGCGCTTTGCAGTCCGGTTATGTGCTTCTCGGCAGGCTCGATCCCATCCCGGACGACCAGATGTTTGTGTTTTCCGAGCGTTTCGACGGTTCCGTCCATGAGTACGGTATCAGCTTTTATTTCCGCGAATACGAGATCGCGCTGCCGTCGCAGGGCTGTCCGCAGGTATTCGTCGGTATCGGTGTGCTTCGGCGCTTCTCGGCTTCGAATTCTTCGATCCGCCGACTATCCGCCGCAAGACCCGCCATGGTGAATTAAAAAGACTTTGTCAGAAAACAAAAACGTTCCGACGGAACGTTTTTTTGTTTATCCTTGTTTTTCTCCGAAAACGAATTTTCGCTGGCAGATGAAGTTCAGCGGATACACGATCAGCTGCGCGAGTATCTGCGCGATCGCGAGCGGAATGCCCGCGGCGGTTATGAACCGAAGCAGTATGTAATTGAGCGTCAGCATCACGACGGTATTGATGCAGTATTTGAGCAGCCGGAACCTTGATTTCGAACGGAAGACGACCTTGCTGTTCAGCGCGTAATTGACAGTCGAGCCGACCGTTCTCGCGATCACGATCGCCGGAAGCTTCGGTTCGAGGATCAAGCCGAAGAGCCTGATGCCGACGCCGCCGGTCGCTTTTGTGAAAACGGAATGCAGGATCAGCAGCAGCGCATAGTCGATCAGCCAGCTCGTGAAGCTCGAACCGATGAACGAAAACAGGGTCTTGCAGACCGACGCGCAGCCACGCAGCGCTCCGCCGGACCAGTTTTCCCTTGTATAAACGGCATCGATCTCGGTTTGCACGATCCGCACGTTCTGCTTTGCGAACCGAAGAAGCTGCTTTGCTTCGTATTCGTCGCCCTCGCCTTCGGTTTCGAGCAGGTCGCCGATCAGTGAAACGGGGAAAGCGCGGAACCCGCTCAGCGTATCCTTCAGTCTTACGCCCGTCGTCATCGCGTAAACAAGGCGCGTCGATGAACGCAGCAGTCTGCTTCCGAGCGGGAATCTGCTCCGGAACGCTCTTTCGCCGATAATAAGCGCGTCGGGATCTGCCTCATGCGCACGGCAAAGGGTTTTGACCGTTTCAACAGCGTCGGAAGCGCCGCTGCCGTTCGTTTCAACAGTCACGATAAACTCAGCTTCGGAACAGGCGCCGTCCCTGATATGAGCGTAAGCAGCCTTCAGCGCTCCGCCCCGCCCGCCGGTGCGGCTGTCAATGACCGCGGCATACCGACCCGCTTCCTCCCAAATCGGCGCACCGGCCGCTTCCGCACCGTAATTTGCAATAATGACGCGGCATTGGCCGAGCTCCCGGAGGTTTTCGGCGAGCTTTATCAGTTTTTCGTCCGGTTTTGTCGCCGGGATGACAACAATCATGTTCAAAGCGAAAGGGTTTAATAAAGCAAGGGTTCCATAAAGAAATTTTAGGTATAAAAAAAGTTGCGCACCCATCCTTCGACACACAACCCCCGCACGATGCGGAGCGGAATCGCTCCGATCAGGCATACCCGCGGCACACCGTCATATCCGCTTAATGCTGCTTCCGTCAGGACCTGACATGGTTCACGGCAGCCGATTGCACGGGACCCGATCTTCAACGCGACGCCAACTCAGCCGGCTGCGCAAGTGTGTGCCTTGGGACGGGAATCCAACCCTGCTGTAGCGGATTGCAGGTATAGGGCACCGCTAACTCCCCGTCTGGCGCAACAAAAGAATTATACACTACCTTTCGGGGATTTGCAAGTTTTTTTTGAAAACAGTTTGTTCTTCCTTTAAGCGGGAAGGTCCGGCGCCTCAGGAAACATAGAAAACAGCAACGTTTATCACGCTGATCGCAAAAGCGCAGGCAAGCACGATGCGCCTTGCGTAACGCCGGGAGAACATTCCCGAAACATAAGGCGCAAGCAGCGGAAAAGCAAAGACCGCAAATGCCGTCAGCTCTGCGGGCGTCAGCGAAGGCGCAAGCGCAAGATACAGGATCCCGAATACCGAATAGCTGCTCCTCGCCTTTTTGATCGAAAGCAGGGTCACAACAGCAAGCAAAACGAGCAGGACGAGCGAAACGAGCACCGCAAGGCGCCGTCCGCCGCCGAGCCATTCGCCGGCAAGCCTGCCGAGCGGTTCGAACGCGATCCTCGGATCGACTGTAAAAGCGGAAAGGCCTTTGCCGAGAAGCTGCCGGATCAGAACAGCCCCGCCCGCCGTGAGAAGAGGAAGAACGGTCCCGAGCACCATGCAGGTCACTGTTCTTCCGATTCCGGGCTCGCCCTCGCGCTTCGCGCATACGGCGGAATGGATCCCTTCCATAAGGACCGTGACCGCGATAAGCGCTCCGAAGATGTTGAAAAGGCAGCTCAGCGCGGCAAACACGCCCGCCGCCAGGAACTTCTCTTTGCGGCAGCAGAAGAAAGCAAGCAGCGCGAAGAGCAGGAAGTATGATGTACCTCCGAGAGGCTGCAGAAGCAGGATGACCGT
>JAEEYN010000013.1 GCA_016288175.1 Bacillota bacterium
CCCGCTCGCGAATATCGTCGGCCAGGCCGGCATGAAGTATTACGAGGTGGCGTATCCATACTATTCATGGCTGCTCGTCATTTCTTCCGCCGGTCTCCCCACGGCGATCTCGAAGCTCGTTTCGGAGCGCGTGGCCCTCGGCGACATCGTCGGAGCGAAGCGCGTTTTCCGTTCCGCAACGCGGCTGCTGCTGCTCATCGGCGCCGTCACAACGGTGCTGCTGTTCATCGCGTCCGGCGGCATCGCAAGCCTTTCCGGCGCCGCGGCGGCGAAGTATTCGCTGATGGCGCTTTCCCCGGCGCTGTTCTTCGTTTCCTTAATGTGCGCGTACAGGGGCTATCTGCAGGGCATGCAGTGCATGACCGGCACGGCCCTCAGCCAGCTTGCGGAGCAGGTCGTGAAGCTGATCGTCGGCTTCGGCCTTGCCGCGATCCTGATCAAAAAATACCCCGACAGGCCGGAGCTTGCCGCGATGGGCGCGCTTATCGGCGTCAGCATTTCGGAGCTTGCCGCCCTCGGCGTGATCGTCGGCTATTACTTCATCCGCCTCAGGCGCGGAACCCTGCCGGTCACGACGATCCGCCCCGTCGAGCATCCGCAGCAGGGATATTCCGAGATCACGAAAAAGCTGCTGCTGATCGCGATCCCGATCACTATCGGCGCATCGATAATGCCCGTGACCGGCATTGCGGACTCGATCTTCATTATGAACATCCTCACCGGCCGCGGCATCGCCTCCGGTCTCGGCGCAGAAGCGGCGGCAGAAGCCGCGGGCAAGGCCTACACCGTCCTGCGCAGCTATGTAACGCCCCTGATCAACATGCCCGCCGTTCTGACCCTCGCGCTTTCGATGAGCCTTGTTCCCGCGATCTCTCAGGCCGTCACGCGCCGCGAAAGGCGGATTGTCAACTCCGCTAGCCGCACCGGACTTAAGCTTGCGATGTTCATCGGCGCGCCCTGCGCCGCGGGTTTGTTCGTGCTCGGCGGACCCATCACCGCGCTGCTGTATACCGCCGTCCGCACCGACGAGACCAACTTCATGCTTTCGACTCAGATCATGTATTTCGCGGCGATCGGCGTGCTGTTTTTGAGCCTTGTCCAAACGCTGACGGGCATCATCCAGGGCATCGGCAAGCCCCGCGTGCCGGTCTATTTCCTCGCTGTCGGCGGCATCGTTAAGATCGTCAGCATGATCATCCTGATGCGGTTCACCCGCCTCGGCATCCTCGGCGCGGCGATCTCCACCGTTCTCTGTTATGCGATCGCGGGCATCGGCGACACGATCTACGTGATCAAAAAGACGGGTATGAACATCAGCTACAGCGATACTTTCTTCAAGCCGATCTTCTCGAGCGTGCTGATGGGCATTGCCGTTTTCCTCGTTTACCGCCTTGCTTTCGCGATGGGGCATCCGACGATCGGCACCGTTGCCGCGATCATCGTCGGCGTTGCGGTCTATCTCGGAATGATGATCCTGACCCATCCCTTCAGCCCGAGCGACCTTGAATTCATTCCGAAGAGCCGCCTTGTCGCGAAGCTCTTCCGCATCAAATAATCAACACCGCGGCGCTGGCATCAAACAGCGCCGTTTTCAAACGAAAGGAGCATGAATGGAAATCTGCTACCGCGAGATCGTCGAACAGCGCGAAAAAGCGACTCTCTCCCCATACGCTAAGCTCGTGACCGAGACCCGCGGCCGCGAAAAGCCGATCCCGCCCTGCCCCGTGCGGACGGATTTCGTGCGCGACCGCGACCGCATCATCCACTGCAAGAGTTTCCGAAGGCTGAAGCACAAAACGCAGGTCTTCCTCTCCCCCGTCGGCGACCATTACCGCACCCGACTGACCCATACCCTCGAAGTTTCGCAGATCGCGCGGACGATCGCCCGCGGGCTGCTCCTCAACGAGGATCTGACCGAAGCGATCGCGATGGGACACGACCTCGGCCATACGCCCTTCGGGCATTCCGGCGAATACGTTCTGAACCGCCTTGTTCCGGGCGGGTTCGAGCATAACGAACAGAGCCTCCGCATCGTTGAGAAGCTCGAGAACGGCGTCGGGCTGAACCTGACCTTCGAAGTCCGCGACGGCATCGTCAACCATAAAAAGAGCGGCAATCCCGCAACGCTCGAAGGCGTCTGCGTCAGTCTTGCCGACCGCATCGCCTACGTCAACCACGATATCGACGACGCGATCCGCGCCGGGCTTCTGACGAACGAGAGCCTCCCCGCAAGCTGCATCGAAGCGATCGGCGCGACCCACGGCGAAAGAATCAATTCGCTGATCATGGACGTTCTGAACGTGAGCTTCGATAAGCCCTACGTCCGCATGAGCCCGGAGATGAACGCAGAATTCGACAAGCTCCGCGATTATCTTTTCGCGAATCTTTACCATAACTCGCAGGCGAAAGCGGAGGAAGGCAAGGCGGAAGGCGTTGTTGAAACGCTCTATAATTACTATCTTAAGCATCTTGAGCTTCTGCCCGAAGATTTCGCCAAATACATCGATGAGGACGGGCCGGAACGCTGCGCCGCGGACTATATCGCCTGCATGACGGACCGCTACGCCGTGCGCGAATACGAAAGACTGTTCGTGCCGAAGGACTGGAACTGATATGAAAATTCTTGTTGTCAACGGACCGAATCTGAACCTTCTCGGCAAAAGAAAGCCGGAGATCTACGGCACGGAAACGCTCGATGAGATCATGGACGCGCTTTCCGTTTTCCTTGCCGGAAAGGATTGCGAAGCCGAGTTTTTCCAGTCGAATCACGAAGGCGCCATCATCGACCGCATCCACGCGGCGATGGGCAATACGGACGGGATCATCATCAATCCCGGCGCGTACACGCATTATTCCTACGCGATCCGCGACGCGATCGAGGCGGTTTCCATCCCAACGGTCGAGGTGCATCTTTCCGATATCCACGGCCGCGAACCTTTTCGCGCTGTCAGCGTCATCGAGCCCGTCTGCATCGCGCAGATCTCCGCCCTCGGTGCAAAGAGCTATGAAGTCGGCGCCGAGATCCTTTTAAGCAAACTCCAATGAAAAAACATTACGCCGTTATCGGCGACCCCGTGAATCACAGCCGCTCCCCGGAGCTCTACGCACCTTTGTTCGAAAAAGCGGGCATCGACGCGGATTTCCTGCGCCTGCGGGTCACGAAGGAGGAGCTTCCCGGCGTCCGCGGGATCGCCTCGGAGAACGGCCTTTCCGGCTTTGCCGTCACTATGCCCCATAAAAGGGCGATCATCCCCTATCTGGACGCGCTCGATGAAAGCGCGGAAAGGGCGGGCTCGGTCAATATCGTTACTGTCGAAAACGAGGGGAAACGCCTTGTCGGGCATAATACCGACGGTGAAGGGCTTGTAAACGCGCTCATCGAATCGGGAACTGTGGTTTGCGGAAAAAACGCCGTGATCCTCGGCAACGGCGGCGCGGCGGCGGGCGCGAGGGCGGCCATTGAAAGGCACGGCGGCAGCGTCCGTATCATCACGCGGGAGCATATGCGCTGCGGCGCGGTGCTACCCATTGAAGCCGTTATGCAGAATGCCGAACGCGATGAAGGCTTGCTTTCCAATGCGGATGTCCTCATCAACGCGACGCCCCTCGGCATGGCGGGCGGCGAAGATTTCCGGCGGCTCGATTTCATTGAATATCTGAAGCCCTCCTGCACGGTTTTCGATATGGTCTACCGCCCGGACGGCGGGGATACTTCCCTGCTCGCCGCTTCCAAGGCGGCGGGGCTGACCGCCATCGGCGGCGAAAGGCTTTTATACCACCAGGGACTGCTCGCGTTCCGGCTTTGGACCGGGATCGACGCGGGAGGAGTTATGAAATGAGAAAAATGCGAACAAAACCCGCACATTTTCACAGCAGTATGCGCCGCACAATCAAATTGAAGCTTCTGCCGACCGTTTTCATTCTTCTGTTCGCGCTGTGTGCATGCAGGGGAGGGTGGAACGATGATGCACGCGAAGCCGGGACCGTTCCATCAGCTTCTTCGATTTCTCTGCATACCGAGGCCGATTTCAACAACAGCCTGTATACGGACGCTTCTCTGGTTGAAACCGACGAAGCTTTTCTTTTGTGCCCGCGTTCAGGCTCCGAGTTATTGATGTACTTCGACAAGTCTGCATTGGAGGCGAGTGAAGCTGAGCCCTTCGGTATTATGTGCGGCAGGCCGGAATGCACTCATCATGGCAGCAGCTGCGATGCATATTTTGAAGATATCGGATGCTCGCTTGCTCTTATGAACGGCAGGCTTTACTGGGTGGGAAGAAGCAAACAGGGATCGGAGCATCCCTATGCCGTATACAGCGCTGATACCGATTTCACGGACAAAAGGCTCGAAACAGAATTGAAATTCGGATATGAGCTTCAGCCGCAGCGTATTTGTTTTCATCGCGGTTCAGCCTATATCGTCTCGATAATGAATTCTGTCGGCAATGGAGGCGAACCGCTGAACAACCATAAGCTCGTTTCCTGCGATCTCGATACCGGCGAACCGAAAGTACTCATAGATTACAACACAGTGAATGCCCTCTCGGAATTCACGGTAAGATTCAAAGGCTCGAAGGTCTATTACGCCGAAGGGCTCTATGTTTCGGGATGCGATATGCGGCTTTACTGCTATGATACCGAAACCGAAGAGCTTGAGGTGCTGCTCTCCGATTGCCATACGATCGAAACGCCGGCATATATGCGGATCGACGATGACGGAACTGTCTATATGGGCGATTATGGAATACCCGCCACGCTGTTCAAGGTCCTTGACGGCGAGCTTGTACCCATTATGGAATTCGAAAAGTATTATCGAATCCATCCGTTTGAAAAGGCGGTCGTGGGAATAAGCTTCAACGACGATAAGTATTATGCGTGGTTCAGATCGTACAGCGGCGAAACGCTGTACAAAGGAATCCTTCCGACGGAAACGATAGACGGCGATCCGGAGACGTTTTCGGCCTATTGGGTTTGCGGCGACGGTGAATACATCATCGTGCTTTATGAAGCGTCAAGCAACGGACCGTTTTATTTTGTCCGCTATGAGCTTGCGGACGGAAAGATCCGGGAGACCTTGATGGGCTGTGCCGGGAACGGGTTTTAGCTGCGGCGAAAGGCTTTTATACCACCAAGGGCGACTCGCGTTCCGGCTTTGGACCGGGATCGACGCGGCGCCGACACGGAAAGGAGCAAAAATGCGAACAGCACTTGCACAGTACGAATCCAAAGTGGGCGATATCGGTTTCAATACCGACCAGATCGTGCGCGCGCTTGCCGCCTGCAGCGGGAAAGCGGAGCTCGTCATGTTCGGCGAAAGCTTCCTGCAGGGCTTCGATGCGTTCGTCTCGGAATATGAGCATGACCTGTCCGTCGCCATCCCGGCTGACGGCGAGCTCATGCGGCGCATCGCCGCGCTCAGCCGCGGCTACGGCGTCGACCTCATTTTCGGCTATTTCGAGCGGGATGGCGCGGACCTGTATTCCTCCTGCGCGGTGATCATCGACGGAAGGCTCGCGCATAATTACCGCCGCATTTCAAAGGGTTGGAAGGAGTACAGCATCACCGGCGAAAACTACAAGGAGGGCGATTCCGCGCTTTCTTTCGATTACTGCGGGCAAAAATTCACGATTGCGCTCTGCGGCGACCTCTGGGACTTCCCCGAAAAATTCAAAACGGACGGCGTGCTGCTCTGGCCCGTATATCTCAGCTATTCGCCCGAAGACTGGGCGGAGTGCAGGCAGGAATATGCGGAGCAGGCCGCACTTGCCGCAAAGAGGGCTCTCATCGTCAACCCGATCGTCCACGACGAATGGCCGGCCCTTGGCGGGACCTTCGATATCGAAAACGGGAAGATCAAAGCCGAGCTGCCCTTCGGCAAAGAGGGACTGCTTTTCGTTGAAGTGTAAAAAAACCATATAAAAGCAGCAAAACCCCGGGGGAATCTCCTCCGGGGTTTGTTGTTTATCGGCGGGCGGACGATCCGCCCATGCGTTGTGTTAGATCATTTCACGACCACGTTGACGATATTGCGGATCGCGATGAACTTCACGACGGTCTTGCCTTCGATCCAGGGTTTGACCTCGTCGTTTGCGAGGACGAGCTCGCGCACGGCGTCCTGCTCCATGCCGACGGGGATCATCATCTTTGCGCGGATCCTGCCGTTGACCTGGACGGCGACCTCGATCTCGTCCTTCACGAGGGCTTTTTCATCGAACTTCGGCCATTCGCCCGCGTAGATGGGCGTCTTGAAACCGATGAGCTCGTTCATCTCCTCCGTGATATGCGGGCAGACGGGGTTCATGAGGACCAGCAGAGTTTTGAGCTCGTCGCGCGTGACGTCGCCCTTCTTATAGAAATCGTTGACGAGGCTCATCATTGCGGCGATGCCGGTGTTGAACTTCATCTTCTCGAAGTCCTCACCGACCTTCTTTATGCAGGCGTGGACGGACGCGGCCATTTCCGGACGGATGCCCTCGCCCTCCGTGATCATA
>JAEEYN010000106.1 GCA_016288175.1 Bacillota bacterium
CCGAGGGCCACGCGCTCCGAAACGAGCTTCGAGATCGCCGTGGGGAGACCGGCGGAAGAAATGACGAGCAGCCATGAATAGTATGGATACGCCACCTCGTAATACTTCATGCCGGCCTGGCCGACGATATTCGCGAGCGGGATGCGGTAGACGGCGCCGATGATCTTAACAAGAAGGCCTGCGATGCCGAGTATAGCCGCTCCCTGAACGAAGGATGGCTTTTTGAATTCTTTTACGGGTTCTTCCATATTGTTACGTTCGGCGGGCGAATGGCCGGTTCCGCGCCGCCGCGCTCCTTTCGGATAATTCGGCGCCCCGGGGCCGGAAGGCCGTTTTTCCGGGGGCATAAATCACGACCATATTATAACATATAAGAATGGATTATGCCATATCCGAGCCGCGCGGGAAGAAAGAAAAAAAGAAAAAAGCCCGCTTCAGCGGAAGCGAGCGGAATGCTTTTTGAAAAAATCATTAAGAAGGCGGACGTTTTCGAGCTCCCACCAATCCCGCACGGCGGCGGGGGAGGCGTCGAGGTCATAGATCCTCGCGCCTTCGAGCGCAAGCAGGATCGGCGAATGGGTCGCGATGATGAGCTGGCAGCCGCAGTACCGCGCCGCCTGTTCGAGAAGCTTCGCAAGCTCAAACTGCATTTTGACGGACATGCTGTTCTCCGGCTCGTCGAGCAGGTATAGGCAGTCGGTACGGAGCTTTGTGTCGAAATACTCAAGCGCGGTCTCGCCGTTCGAGCCCATACGGACCTCCGTGCCGACGGTCCGGCGGAGGAATTTCCGCCGTGAAACGCTTTTCGAGCGGGAAAGGAGCTGCTGGCGGATCACCTCGTAATCGTCCATGCCGGTGAAGCGGACCGTTTCGCCGAATTTCAAGCGGACGTATTTTTCCCGCCCCGCCTCGGTCTCCTCGGCGATCTCCTCGTTGTTCGTCCTCGCCGCGAGCATGAAATCGAAAACGTCGTCGCTCGTTATAATGCTACTGCCATCCGGAATATCGAGCTCATATCCGTCGTCCCCGCAGGCGGCGGTATAGCTGCAGCTTTCGGCATAGGAAGCGAAAAGCTCTCCCGAATTGAACGGCGCGCTGCGCGAAAGGCGGAGCTTTTCGGCGATGAGATTGAGAAGTGTGCTCTTACCGGAGCCGTTGCCGCCGCAGAAGACGGTGATCGGCGCAAATTCGATCTCGCGGAGCTGTTTTTTGTCGAAAATGCAGCAGGGATAGTAATTGTCGATATAGCCGAGCGTCCCGCCGTTATGCTGCATCCGCTTTACGACGAGCTCCTCTTCGCGTTCGATCGGCAGACGGAAGGATGAAATGTATAAGCTCATTTTCGTCTGCTCCTTCCGGGGTTTCCGCGCTCACCATGCGCTTTTCCGCCGCTTCTTTGCCCGCGTTTTTCACCGCGTTTTTCACCGCGTTTTTCCGCGGAACGTTCATCGGGCCGCGGTCTGTCGGCGCTTTCGGGCGGAACGAGGCAGTTTTTGCCGTAGCCGATGAGATCGTCCCTGTATGCAAGGCGCAGCGCCTCGCGGACGAGAGGACGGTTCTTCGGAATGAAGAACTGGATCAGCGCGCGCTGCATCGCCTTTTCCTTCGGCGAGCGTGGGATGTAGACGCTCTTCATAGTGCGCGGATCCATGCCGGTATAGAACATGCAGGTCGAAAGCGTGCCGGGCGTCGGGTAGAAATCCTGGACCTGCTCCGGCCGCTGGCCGCTCTTTTTAAGGTATTCCGCAAGCGCGATCGCGGAATCGAGCGTGCTGCCCGGGTGACTGCTCATGAAATACGGAACGATGTACTGGTCCATGCCGAGGCTTTTGTTGAGGCTCATGTATTTCTGCACGAAGCGCTCGTAGAGCCCGCCGCCGGGCTTGTCCATGCATTCGAGGACCCTGTCGTCGATATGCTCCGGCGCAACCTTGAGCTGACCGCTGACATGATATTTGATAAGCTCACGGATGAAGGTATCGTCCTTGTCGTACATCAGATAGTCATAGCGGATGCCGCTCCTGACAAAAACCTTCTTCACGCCCTCGACCTTCCGGAGCTTGCGGAGAAGCTCGACATAGTCCCGGTGGTCGACTTCCATGTTCCTGCATGGGTTGTACCCAAGGCAGGAGCGGTCCTTGCAGACGCCCTTTGTGAGCTGCTTTTTACAGGCGGGGAAACGGAAATTCGCGGTCGGACCGCCGACGTCGTGAATATAGCCCTTGAAACCGGGCAGCTTCGTCAGAAGCTTTGCTTCGCGGATGAGCGAGGCGTGGCTGCGGGATTGGATCACGCGGCCCTGATGGAAGGTCAGCGCGCAGAACGAGCACTGGCCAAAGCAGCCGCGGCAGCTGACGAGCGAAAACTGCACTTCGTCGAGCGCCGGGATATGCTCCTTATAGGAAGGATGGGGAAGGCGGGTATAGGGCAGGTCGTAGACTTCGTCCAGCTCCTCCGTCGTAAGCGGCGCGGCGGGCGGATTCACAACGAGATACTTTTCGCCGTGCTTCTGAACGAGCCTGTGCCCGCTGATCGCGTCCTGCTCGCGGAACTGCGCGAGGAACGCGCGGCAGTATGCGCTTTTGTCAGAAGAAACGGCTTCGAAGCTCTCGATCTCATCGTATTCATAAACTCTTTCGAGGTCTTTTGCGAGGTACGCCGTGCCGGGGATATAGGTGACGTCGTGAATATCGAGCCCGCCGTCCAGCGCCTCCGCAAGATCCGCGGTCTGCCTTTCGCCCATGCCGTAAACGAGCAGATCCGCGCCGGATGAAACGAGAACGGATGGCAGGACGTTGTTTGCCCAATAGTCGTAATGCGCGAAGCGCCGGAGGCTCGCTTCGATGCCGCCTATGACGATCGGAACGTCGCCGTACGCCTTGCGGACGAGACCGCAGTAGACGTTGACGGCCCTGTCCGGCCGCTTGCCGGCGACGCCGCCGGGGGTATAGGCGTCCGTGCCGCGCGGCTTTTTCGCGACGGTGTATTTGTTGACCATCGAATCCATGTTGCCGGCGTTGACAAGGAAAGCGAGACGGGGTTTCCCGAAAACACGGACGGAGTCTTCGCTTTTCCAATC
>JAEEYN010000107.1 GCA_016288175.1 Bacillota bacterium
CCAGGCCAAGGCCGGCGCCAAGCAGGGCGCCGACATCATCGCCGTCATCCGCACCACCGGCCAGTCCCTGCTGGACTACGTGCCCTACGGCGCCACCACCGAGGGCTTCGGCGGCACCTACGCCACCCAGGAGAACTTCCGCCTGATGCGCGCCGCCCTGGACGAGGTGGGCGAGGAGCAGCACCGCTACATCCGCCTCTGCAACTACTGCTCCGGCCTCTGCATGCCGGAGATCGCGGCCATGGGCGCGCTGGAGCGCCTGGACGTGATGCTGAACGACGCGCTGTACGGCATCCTCTTCCGCGATATCAATATGCAGCGCACGATCGTGGACCAGTTCTTCAGCCGCGTCATCAACAGCTTCGCGGGCGTTATCATCAACACGGGCGAGGATAACTACCTCACCACCGCGGACGCCGTCGAAGAGGCGCATACGGTCCTCGCCTCGCAGTTCCTGAACGAGCAGTTCGCTTTGAAGGCCGGCCTGCCGGAGGAGCAGCAGGGCCTCGGCCATGCGTTCGAGATCTCGCCGGATGTTGAAAACGGCTTCCTTTACGAGCTCGCGCAGGCGCAGATGGCAAGGGAGATCTTCCCCAAAGCCCCGCTGAAGTACATGCCCCCGACGAAGTTCATGACGGGCAACATCTTCCGCGGTCACGTGCAGGACGCGCTTTTCAATATGGTCACGATCCTCACCGGCCAGAAGCTCCACCTTCTCGGCATGATGACGGAGGCGATCCATACCCCGTTCATGAGCGACCGCGCGCTTTCGATCGAGAACGCGCAGTACATCTTCCGCACGATGCACGACCTCGGCAGCGAGCTTTCGTATAAGAAGGGCGGCATCATGGAGACCCGCGCGAACTTCGTTCTCCAAAAGGCGACCGACCTGCTCGGCGAGATCGAGCAGATGGGCCTCTTCTCCACCCTCGAAAAGGGCGTGTTCGCGGACATCAAGCGCCCGCGCGACGGCGGCAAGGGCCTCGCAGGCGTCGTTACGAAGGCGGAGAATTACTTCAATCCCTTCGTTGAACTGATGTGGAATGAAAAGGTTGCGAAAGGCGGTGAAAACGCATGAGCGGAGGACTTTATAACACCCACAAAACGGATTTCGATACCACGCTCGACCTGACCCGCCTCAAGGCGTACGGCGACACGATGAACGACGGCAAGGTGCAGTTCAGCTTCACCCTGCCCGTTAAGAACGACGAACGCGGCATGGAGGCCGCCCGCCAGCTCGTCCGCAAGATGGGCGTTGAGGAGCCGAACGTCGCGATCGCGAAGCCGCTCGATAAGGATTTCACCTTCTACGTCGTCTACGGCAGCGTCATCCACAGCGTCGATTACGAAAACATCCACGTTCAGACCGTCGAAGAGGAGACGATGAGCATGGAGGACACCGACGCCTACATCCGCGAGCATTTCGGCAGGAAGATCGTCATGATCGGCGCTTCCACCGGTACGGACGCGCATACCGTCGGCATCGACGCGATCATGAACCGCAAGGGCTTTGCCGGCCACTACGGCCTCGAGCGCTATGAAATGATCGAGGCGATCAATATGGGCGCGCAGGTCCCGAACGAGGAGTTCCTCAAAAAGGCGCTCGAAGTCAACGCCGATGTGCTTCTCATCAGCCAGACCGTCACCCAGAAGGATATCCATATTCAGAACCTGACGGAGATGATCGAGCTGCTCGAAGCGGAAGGCCTGCGCGACAGGTTTGTAGTATGCTGCGGCGGCCCCCGCATCACCCATGAGCTCGCAAAGGAGCTCGGCTTCGACGCGGGCTTCGGCGCGGGCAAGTACGCCGACGACGTCGCGACCTTCGCCGTGACCGAAATGGTCAAGCGCGGAATGAAATAAGCGCGCAAGTCATAACGCAAGCGAAAGCGGCGGGAGCAACCCCGCCGCTTTTTTACAGGACCCGGTATCATCCTAAAAACACATCCGACCAATGTGCGCGGCAGTCCTTTGAACGCCCGGACACCGGCGCACCGCAATTCCAGCAGCATTCATTTTTCAAATGAGCATTTATCCGGCAGAATGCTTTCGAACGCATCGCGGATCTTTTGCGATGCTTTCTCAAAATCCGTCGGCTCATCCGGATCGTTGATGCAAATCATATCGTGGGACTGTTTGCGAATGATAGAGCAGATATCGTCGGCTGCCCAGGAATAACCGGAGCAGAGCGCATTATCCACCTTTCCCGGCCAGAAGTTTCCGCTTGCGATCTGCCACCACAAAACGGCCCACTGGTTCACATCCGAGAATTCACGGAACTTATGAGATGTTGTCTCCTGCAGAAGTACTGGTTCCGCTTCCCACAGAGCGGAGAAAGATTCCTTTAGATAGGCCGCGGGTGCATGCGGAACTTCGAAACCGGTAAACCTGTTTTTACTCAACCGTTCCAGTATGCGTGTTTTGAAATTCGTTCTAATGCCGTAAACGTGATTTATGTATTTTTTACGGTTGGCTGCGACAGCTTTCTGCTTTGGAAAATGCTTATTGATGATTCCCAGAGCATTATAGTAGCGTAAATTCCATAGCACCAGTTTACCGATCTGTGGTTTGACTACTTCACTTCCGTCAGCGACAGGTAAACCTTTTCGGAAAAAGCATTCCTGATTAACAGGACGAAGCAGAAACGAGTCATCATTGAAATAAATGAAATGCTCCGCAAGGCCGTCAATTTTATGTATGCTCATTTCAATGGCGGCAGAGTTAAACAGCGGCAGGTTCTCCCTAGGAAGGTAGTCCTCATGCCGCACTATGTGCAGCTTGGTGTGATCGAGCTTTAAAAAATCCGGAGTATGGCCCCACGTCACAAAGTGGATCGTCCGCACCCAGGGGGCGAAGTTTTCGATCGCACGGAACCAATATTTCATCAATCCCCAGTCGCGAAAACGGTTCACGGCGTTTGCGTCGGTTATCTTTTCCTCCTGATACTTTGCTTTTTCCTTCTGCCAGGCCGGGTCGTTTCCGTCTACCCAAAGAACGACGATATCAATGTCCACCAATTTTACCTCTCTTTCAGTTCGTTTTATACATCCATAACCGAATGTCTCTGATCGCCGTCCCCTGCGGCTGTCTTGATTTCCAAGGATTATTCGTTCGTATGGATCGCATATAAAAGATAATCATTGTTTCCTTTGTTCTTCTCTGCGTTTCTGCTGTTCAGCTCGCTGCCAGCTGCGCAAACTTGGATCCTTTTTTGTTCGGTATGCCCAATGCAGACCCGGGAAGAAGATAAACGCAAGTATTGCGATTTTTTCCTTTGAAGAATAAACCGCTGATTTGGTCAGTTTGCCAACTTGGCTGCGCAGCAGCGAAGAGTATGCTTTTGCTGAACGGCGATCTGGGTGAATGTATCTTGCAAGGTCCCGGTTTGAAAGTGAGGAACGAATAACATAATCCAAATAAATGACCTCGTTCTGCTTGGAAACAGGGATTTTTGATACAAAAAGCTCGATCATGCAGAGCTTTCTCTCTTCTTTAGCGGTCTGAGAGGCGGATTCTTCCCGTTCAAAGTAGAAGTATGTCGGCATACTGACTGCACATGCGATCATTTGCGGATTTTGTTCCCATAACTCTGCAATAAATGTAGTGTCCTCACCATACGTCATGTTCTCGCGAAAACGAAGAGAGCCTATCATTCGAGAATTAATCATGCGTATTGTGCAGTACCTGCGGTATTCAACACTCCGGAAAAGCTTCTCACAGTTGACTGCCTCGAAGTCTTTGTTTTCCAACTTCAACGGCTCATACTCAGTGGGGATTGAATCCGCGGCTACCTTCTGGAACTGTCCAATTACAAAGTCCGAATGTGTTTCGGCTTGCGCACAGAGAAACAGCTCAAAATACTGCGGATGCACAAAATCGTCCGGGTCGATAAATGTCACAAAATCTCCGGTCATCCGATCCAGTCCCGCGTTGCGTGCGGAGGATACGCCTCCGTTTTCTTTTGCGATCACCTTTATGCGGCTGTCGCGCGTTTCATATTCCCGCAGGATCTCCAATGAGCGATCCTTGCTGCCGTCGTCGATGCAAATGATTTCGAGATTGCGATATGTATTATCAAGCACGGAATCCAGGCACCGCGCCAAATAAAGCTCCATATTATAAACCGGAATTATGACGGAGATCAACGGCTGATCCATAAAAGCACCTCATTTGGACAAATACCCGTTCTTTTTCGCTTCCCGGCGCTTCTTTCGCTGCACCAGTTCCCATTGCCGCATATCGGGCTCGGTAACGCTGCGATAGAGCCAGTAGATCCTCGGGAAACGGATAAAGACCGAATTGCGCAGCTTCTCTTTCCTGCTGTAGATATCCGTTCTCGCGAACCGTTTCCGGCAGTCCTTCAACAGCGCGGAGCAGCCGCGGACAATATCGCGGTCCGGCAGTATGTAGCGAGCCAGGTACCTTGTTGAAAGGCTGCGCTTGACGGCCTGATCGAGATAGATGGCGTCATTTCCGGGCTTTGCCGCTTCCTCCGCGTAGATCTTCGCCGCTTTGAATCTGTCCTGAACCGGCGCGATCTTTCCGAGGGAGTTTTCGCGCTGGAAATAACCGTAAAGTTTAACCGGCAGCACTGCCGCCTTCCCCGTTTTCGTCCGCGACCAAACGTCAGCAACGAAAACGGAATCCTCGGTGTACTTAAGATCCCGGAACCTGACTTTCGCAAGCAGTTCGGAGCGGAAGATCTTTCCCCAGCAAAACGACCTGAAATCATGGTTCTTGAAAAACTCCTTTGTGCCGAAGAGCTCGGGTTCGGCGGTCTTGCCGGCCTTCTGCTCTTCAAAAGCGGTCGGGTCGTTTTCTTCGGCCGTGTAGTGCCCGCAGCAGGCGATCCCGCAGCCCGTTTTCAACGCCGCGTCGACAAGAAGCTCGATGTACTGCGGATGCACAAAATCGTCCGGATCGATGAAGCTGACGTACTCTCCGGTCATGCAATCCAGCCCCGCATTTCGGGCGGAGGACACGCCGCCGTTTTCCTTCGCGATCACCTTGATGCGGCTGTCGCGCGCTTCATAATCCCGCAATATGCGCAGCGAACCGTCCCCGCTGCCGTCGTCAACGCAGATGACCTCCAGATTCCGATATGTGCCGCCGAGCACGGAATCCAGACACCGGGGAAGATACTGTTCCATATTGTAGATCGGAATGATGACCGAGATCAAAGGCTGTTCCGTTTGGATCATCTCCTGCCGCATAGGTGATAAGCTCTTTCGATTGTGCTTGCTGCCCCGGAATGGTTTTCGGGAAGAGCAAACAGTCTGCGCTGCTCTCCGTTTCAGGATCCTCGGTCGATTTTAAAACCGCGGAGATCGGAAAGCAGGCGGGCAGTGCGTTTTTACTGATTTCTATTATACAATGGCGCTAAAAAAAAGGCAATAGCGGACCTGCCGAGGATCCTTTTTTGAGCGAGAACCGAAAAGCCTGAGCGGAAAAAGAAACACGGCCTCGCCGTGGAACCCGCGCTGCCGTGTTCATTCGTTTATTGGACCGTGTTTGCATCCCGCGGCGGCTGCCGCGCAGGCGCGAATCAGAATTCGATCACCCTCGGCGGCTCCGTGAACGAAGCGAAGACAGCCTTCGCGTTCCTGAAATAGAGCACCTCGGTATTATCGTCGTTCTCGTCGTACATTCCGCGCAGGCTCGGGAAGGCGTCCAGCATATGCTTCTTCGCCTCCACGCGCTCATCGCGCACGAGCTCGCCGGAAAGGCGCAGCCAGCGCCCCTCTTTGAAGGCGCAGAGCTCGACCTTCGGATTCAGCTCGATCTGCTTCGAAACGTTCTTGACCTTGCCCATCTGGATATAGAGCCTGTCCTCGAAAACATCCACCGTTCCGAACGGACGGACGCGGGGCTGGTCGCCCTCGACGGTTGCGAGATAGTAGACGCCGCAGCTCTTCAGAAATTCATAAACCTCGTTCATTTAAAAGACCTCCCTATCCGGTTTCGGCACATCGAACGCGGATCTGATCTTCTCCGGGCATTCGACCCCGGCTTCCCTACCCGCCTCGATGCACTTTAGATAGTATACCATACTGTTGACAATCGTGCAAATTACTCTGACGTTCTCTTTGTTCCTGAAAAGATCCGCCGTTTCCCTTCCGGACGAGCCGATGTTCCAATGCTTCGAGGCGATCATCAGCAATTCGGAATCCGTAAGGTGCTTGTTGAGCATGTCCTGCGGCGGAGCGTCCGCCGTCCGCTTCGCGAGTGTCACGACCGCCGCGGGCTTCAGCCGGAAAGCATCCTCGTTAACGAAAAGGCTGCGCTCGACGAACGAAGCGACGCTGCCGCCGCGGCCGATGCGGCTCACGGGCGAAGCGAAGATGAAGCCATCCGCTTCCCCCGCCTTTTCGACAAAATCGTTCACTGAGTCCTCGATCACACATTTTCCCGTGTCCAGGCAGCGATGGCAGAATTTGCATTCGTGGATGTGGTCAGGGCCGATCCAGAAGATCTCCGGAAGGATCCCGGCTTCTTTCAGCCGCTCGGAGGCATAGTTCAGCACTTCCTCCGAATTGCCGTGCTTGTTCGTGCTTCCGTTTAAAAGCAGTACCTTGAGTTGTTTCATAGTTTTTCCCTTTCCTTAATAACAACATCTTGTGATATTAAATCTGTTATTACACGTTGATTATAGCAAAAATACACTCCAACGTCAATATTTTTCCCGTATTTCTTTCCGCAATGCGTGACAGAATCGTAAAACTATGGTATTATTATAGTGGATTTTTGCGGTAACGTCCTGTTTCCCGCGAAAGCTTCGATCCAAATCCAAAGGAAGGACGCCTTTTTCGAAAGGCACGAAAGATAAAAATGACTGTACGCACACGCTTCGCACCGAGTCCCACCGGCTTCATGCACGTCGGCAATCTCCGCACCGCGCTTTACGCCTGGCTTTGGGCAAAGAAGAACAACGGCGTTTTCATGCTCCGCATCGAGGACACCGACCAGGCGCGCTTTGTTGACGGCGCGGAGGAAAAGATCTACGAAACGCTCCGCATCGCCGGCCTTATCTGGGACGAGGGTCCCGACGTCGGCGGCGATTACGGCCCCTACGTCCAATCCGAACGCAAGGATATGTATCTCCCCTATGCGCAGAAGCTCGTTGAGATGGGCAAGGCCTATTACTGCTTCTGCACGAAGGAGGAGCTCGACGAGCGCCGCGCACAGGTCGCGGCGGAGGGCGGCACCTTCAAATACGATAAGCACTGCCTGCATCTTCCGAAGGAGGAAGTCGAGCGCCGCATCGCCGCGGGCGAGCCGTATGTTATCCGCCAGAACGTTCCAACGGAGGGCAA
>JAEEYN010000002.1 GCA_016288175.1 Bacillota bacterium
CGTTTCCACCGCGGCGGTAACGCCTTCGATATTATGACCGCCGTCGAAGAAAACGAGCGGACTCTCGCTGAGCTTTTCGAAGCGGCCCTTCCAGGAGGCGGAAGCGAGGCCTCTGCGGATATCTCGGTCGGCGATCCGGAGGCCGCGCGTGCGCAGCATCAGCGCCGCTTCGATCACGTTCGCGGCGTTGAGCGGCTGGTACAGACCGAGCAGCGGGATGAACAGCTCTCCGAATTCGCCGTACCCGAAGCGCGTGCCGTCCTTCGAGCAGCTCATTATCCGAACTCCTTCGCGGTCCGTCCTTCTGAACGGCGCCTGCATCTCCTCCGCTTTTTTCGCGATCACAGCCGCCGCACCTTCATCCGCGCCGCCGAAAAGTACGGGGCAGTTTTTCTTTATGATCCCCGCTTTTTCGCCCGCGATAGCCTCGATCGTGCTGCCGAGGTATTCGGTATGGTCGAGCGCGATGCCCGTGATCACGGAAAGCAGGGGTCTGTCGATAACGTTCGTGGAATCGAGCCTTCCGCCCATGCCGCATTCGAGCACGACAACATCAACATTCATCCGCTTGAAGAATTCGAAACCGATCGCCGTGATGAGCTCGAATTCCGTCGGAGAGTCCTCCATGCTGTCCGCGAATGGCCGCACGAATTCCGTAACTTCCGCGAGCATTTCGTGGGAAATATCGCGTCCGTCCGCCTGCATGCGCTCCGTAAAATCCTCGATATAGGGCGAGGTGAACATACCCACGCGATAGCCCGCCGTCATTAAAACGGACGAAAGCATCGCGCAGAACGAACCCTTGCCGTTCGTTCCGGCAACATGGACGCAGCGTAGCCCTCTCTCCGGGTTGCCCATGCGGGAAAGCAGCTCCGTGATGCGCTCAAGGCCCGGGCGGCTGCCCTTCCAGCAGGTGGAATGGATGTATTCAAGCGCTTCTTCGTAGTTCATCATAACAATTCCTTAAGCTTTTGCAGCTTTTTTTCGTTTTCCGGTCTTTTCGCCGATCATTTTTTTCAGGGTCTTGCAAAGCTCCAGCACCATTGAGCCGAGGACCAGATGTATTCCGAACATGATCCCTTCCGGCAGCAGCCTTGTGACGAACAGGCCCCAATATGTCAGATCTTTGTTCAGCTTGTTAAGAACGGCCGTCTTCAGGAACAGGTCGATAACGAAGCACACTATCGCCGCGGCGATCAAAATATCGGGAATGATCCGGACTTTTTTACGGCGGAACGAAGAACCGAACAGCGCAAACGGCCGCTCGTTCAGGAAGAGACCGTAAACGATGCCGCTGAGCGCGTAGCAGAAAGTCAAGCCTATGAGCGGCGTACCTTTTGCGAGCAGGGTCGAACCGATGAGATCGGCAAGCGCGTATACGACCATTCCCTCAAACGGCCCGTACAGCACGCCGGCAACCATTGCGGGAACAAACATAAACCCAATCTTCATCGTCGGCGTCATGATCGTCAGAAACCGATCGATAACGACGGACATCGCGATGAGCATCGCCATAATGACCATCCTGCGCAGGACCTCCGGTGCGATCGTGCTCTCCTTTTTTGCGATCTCCACGGCTTTTTCTTCGCGCTTTACCTCCCGCACAGCCGTTTCGCGGCACTGCTTTGCGGCGGTTTCGGCGAAGCTGCCCGCTTCCCTGCCCTCAAGTTTTTTCTTCCAGTTGATGTTCTTTTTTGCCATAAAAATAACCTCCTTTACAGCGATCTCGTCGCTACACAAGGGGGTCGAAGCCGATATGTATAGCCAGCGGGATGCGGCGACAGCACAGCAACTTTCCCTTTCAGGCGCAGTCCTTGGCGGTATTTGCGCCGGCGGGATGAGTTTTCGTTCGGAAATCAACTCCCTGTATTCCCGACACTTGATAAACTCGCTGTCCCCTACTCTGTTTTCGTGCCGTATTTTACTACTTTTATTTTGCGAAAACAAGCCCCGCCGGCCGTTTTCTTCAATTAATTTAGGTATATTATCGATCTGCGCATTTGCTCTTCCATGCTTTTTCTTCAAACCGACACAAAATTGCTGTTTTTCCCGTTTCCTTTTTGCCGGATTTGATGTTATAATGTTCATGGAAAGGCGGAATTGCCTTCAGGGAGCTGATTATGAAAGAAACCAATGTCTGCGTCTTCGGCGCTTCAAATAACAAGATTCCCGCATGCTATGTCGAATTTGCTGAACGTTTCGGCGCAAGGCTCGCGCAGGAGGGCCTCGGCCTCGTTTTCGGCGCCGGTCGGACCGGCCTTATGGGCGCAGCGGCGCGCGGAGCATATTCGAAAAGCGGAAGGATCATCGGCGTGATCCCGAAAAAGCTCAATGTTCCCGGCATTTATTTCGAGCACTGCACCGAGCGCATCGAAACCGAGACAATGCACGATCGCAAAGCGCTGATGGAAAAGCTCAGCGATGCGTTTGTCGCACTTTCCGGCGGTTTCGGAACTCTTGAGGAGCTTCTCGAAGTCATCACCCTCAAGCAGCTCAATTATCATAATAAGCCGATTGTAATAGTAAATGTCAACGGATATTATGATTCTTTGCTTGCTCAGTTTCGCCGCTGTACCGAAGAAGGCTTTACCGACCCGCTGTTCCTGCAGCTTTTTATGGTCGCATCCGATGTTGATGAAGCGATCGACGCGCTTCTGAATCCGCGGCAGCTTTCCCTTCCCGACAAGATTGAATCCGTCCTCCTTTCCTCCCGTTTCGGCGGCGAGGTCCCGGCGGAAACCGTTCTCGGCAAATAAAGGAGCGAATCATGGCACTAACCGAAGAAACCAAATTGCCGCCCGTCGGCGGTTTGATGGTCTGCGTGACCGGTCAGCATTCCTGCGAAAAGCTTCTCGAACGCGGTGCGAGCCTGCGTCTTGAAGGCCAAAAGCTTTTCTGCGTACACTGTGTGCAGATCGGCCGCAATTTCCTCAATAATGCGTATGAACCCCTTGCAATCGAATTCCTTTTTACCTGCGCGAGCCTGTATGACGCGGAACTTACTATCCTGCGAGCAAACAGCGTTATCGACGCCCTCGTGGAATTCGCAATCACAAACCATGTCGTGCGCGTCGTGCTCGGCGCATCGCCTAATCCCGGCAGTGACAGTTTTGTAGCGCGGCTTGCTGCAAGGCTCCCCGATATCGAATTCGTTGTCGTCGAGTAAATAAGCATACTATACGTAATACATAAAACAAAGGAGAAACCAATGGAACTCAATGTTGAAGAGGCAAAAGCATATATTGCCGAAAAGTTCAGGAACCAGGGTGATTTCGATTTCATCAGCGAAACCGATTTCAGCAAGATGCTCGATACGCTGCTCGCTCTCGATTCCGCCTATCTTCAGGAGATCGGCGATGAAGCGCCCTATGATGAGGACATTATCTTCGACCGTATGCATGCCGAGCTTGTGAAGCAGCATCCGAACCTCAAGACTTATCTGATGCGTTTTGTCGACGATTACATGGATTTCATGGAACAGTATCTCGTCTCGATCGATGCTGTTGAATGGGAATAATTACAGAATAACTGTTTTTAGCTGTTCATATTGTAATAATTAAGACAAACATGCAATGTTTCACGTGAAACATTGTTGAAAATCAAGATTCAAAAGGAATAGATCCGCCCTCACCGTGCATAGGATTCAGCATGATGAGCCGGGTTTATTCTTTTCTTATAATCGCCGGGATCCTTTGCTGCTTCATCAACGGAAAGGATCCCATGCTGCTGCTCGCCGAAGGCGCAGACAGCTCTGTGCGGCTCATGCTCTCCCTAGCAGGCTCCTATCTTCTCTGGACGGGGCTCTTCAATATCGCGAAACGCTCCGGTCTTGTCGAGAAGCTCGCCCTCCTGATGCGCCGTCCTCTTGCGCTGCTGATGCCGAGCATCGGGGAAGCGTCCGGACCCGTCTCTCTCAACCTCGCTGCCAACTTTCTCGGGCTCGGAAACGCCGCAACCCCGTTCGGGCTGGAAGCTATGCGTATCCTCTCAAAGGAATCCGACGGAACGGCTACCCGCGAGATCTGCATGTTCCTTGCGCTTAACGCCTCCGCGATCGAGCTCCTGCCGACCGGAGTGATCGCCGTTCGTACTGCCGCCGGTTCCGCTGATCCGTATTCGATCGTTCTTCCGACTTTCCTTTCATCCGTTGTCGCTTCTATCAGCGCAATACTTGTCTGCAAAGCATTCGAAGGAGCGTATCAATGACGCTTATCGTACCGGTTCTTATTGTTTTCCTATTTACTTATGCGTCTTTCCGGCACATTGACCCTTTCGAGGTATTTGTTGAAGGAGCTTCGGACGCCATACCGATGCTTAAGAAGCTCCTGCCGAATATGGCCGCTATCCTTGCGGGAATAACATTATTTAGCGGTTCCGGTGCTCTTGCCTCACTTACTCACCTCTTTGCAACTCCGGCAAAAGCGATTGGAATACCGTCCGAAACCGTTCATCTTCTTTTAATGCGTCCGCTCTCCGGTAGCGGTTCGCTCGCGATCCTTTCGGATATTTTAAACAGATACGGCACCGACAGCTACATAGGCCTATGTGCTTCTGTTTCCGTCGGGTCAACCGAGACAATCCTTTACACGATCCCGCTTTATTGCGGCACATTCGGCATAAAACGCACTCGCTATGCGTTTGCGGCGGCGATTATCAGCGGCATTGTTGGCGTAATCTCCGGCATTTTTTTCATCCGTCTGTTTCTGTTCTGACTTGATTTTTACCGCAGTTATGCTATAATGCACAGAGTTCAACCAAAGAGGCTTATATGAAAATCGATGTTCTTACTTACAACGAGCATATTGACACCGAGGCTTTTCGCAGCAAAACCGCTGTCGTTATAGACGTACTGCGCTGCACAAGCGTGATGGCTACCGCGCTTTCCAATCACGCGTCGCGGATAATCCCGGTACTGGAACCCGAGGATGCTTTTAGGCTCGCTGATTTTATCGGCCGTGACTCATGTGTGATTGGCGGTGAGCGCGGCTGCAACAAGGTTCCGGGTTTCGATTTCGGCAATTCGCCGCTCGAGTACACCGAAGACGCCGTCAAAGGAAAAACGGTGATCATGAGCACTTCTAACGGCACTGCGGCTATCGGAGCCGTCAGATTAGCCGATACGGTGCTTATCGGAACGATCCCAAACAGCGGAGCTGTCGCAAACGCGGCTGCGGAGCTCGGAAGCGATGTGCTGATTCTTTGTTCCGGCACGAACCGCAAACCGTCCGCCGATGATTACTGCGCTGCGGGTTCGATCATCCAGAAACTCTATCAAATCGTTCCCGACTGTGAGTTGTCCGATCTTGCGCTCGTCTGCGTGCATCTCTTCGACAACCTGAAGAACGGCAGTTTCGATTTAATGAAAACATTTCATTGCCATCGTCTTGCTTCGCTTGGCTATGGCAGCGATATCGAATACTGCCTCAAAGATAATTTTCTTGACGTCGTTCCCGTCTATCGAAACGGTGAAATTAAGTCCTTGTAATGATTTAACCCTTATCGGAAGGCCGCTTGGCCTTCTTTTTTTGCAAATTGTTTCACGTGAAACAATTGAAATACAATTTCTTGTATTGCGTGCAGAATTGAAATTGTGTATAATGATGTAAATGGGAAAATGTTTGCAAAATTGTTCCCGGGAGGCTACTATGGCTAAAGTGATCGCGATCGCGAACCAGAAGGGCGGCGTCGGAAAGACGACTACTGCCGTTAATCTCGCTACCTGTGTTGCACAGCAGGGGAAACGTGCGCTTCTTGTCGATATCGACCCTCAGGGCAACGCAACGAGCGGCATGGGCGTCGACAAAGACAGCTGCGAATACAGCATTTATGACATGTTGATTAACGGAATTTCCGCCGAGAAAATAATAATTCCGACGAAAGTTCCGAATTTGATGCTTCTTCCCGCTCGAATCGAGCTTGCCGGCGCCGAGATCGAGCTTGTGAGCCTTATGTCGCGCGAGTTCAAGCTTAAGAACGCACTGCGCGGTATCCAGCACCAGTTTGATTATATAATTACCGATTGTCCTCCTTCGCTCGGTCTTCTGACACTCAACGCACTTGCTGCAGCCGATACGCTGCTCGTGCCGATACAGTGTGAATACTATGCGCTCGAGGGGCTTTCGCAGCTAATGAACACCGTCCGGTTAGTACGTCAGAATCTGAACCCCGACCTCGAAGTCGAGGGCGTCGTGATGACTATGTATGACGCAAGGACCAAGCTTTCCGCTCAGGTCGTCGGCGAAGTCAAAAAGTTCTTTAAGAACAAGGTTTATGACACGATCATCCCGCGTTCCGTCCGCCTCGGCGAAGCGCCGAGTTTCGGCCTTCCGATCACTCTTTACGATTCAAAATGCAACGCTTCGAAAGCCTACAGAAGCCTTGCCGGAGAGCTGATCGAAGATGACGGGGAAGATTAATTTTACATTTTGACTGCTTTAAATGCATTGTATAATTTGAATTTATGAGGTACCTATGAAAGGACTTGGAAAGGGTTTGGACGCGCTTCTCGGCGGAAGCAGCATCCCGGAAGGCAGCACGGTAAGCACGCTTTCCGTCTATCTGATCGACACGAATTTCGATCAGCCGCGCAAAACCTTCGATGAAGCGAAGCTCAAGGAGCTTTCGGTCAGCATTGAGCAGCACGGCGTCGTTCAGCCGATCATCGTCAAAAAATCCGATGACCGTTATAAAATCATCGCCGGCGAGCGCCGATTCCGTGCCGCGCGTATGGCCGGACTGAACGAAGTTCCGGTGATCGTGCGCGATCTTGACGAACAGGAGGTGCTTGAGGTTTCTCTGATCGAAAACCTTCAGCGCGAAAACCTGAATCCGATCGAAGAAGCCGCCGCGATTCGTGCACTTATGGACGAGCATGACCTTACCCAGGAGGAAGTGGCCAAACGGCTCGGAAAATCCCGTCCCGCAGTCGCGAATTCCGTGCGCCTGCTCGCGCTTCCCGAGGAGATCCGCAATCTTTTGCTTGACGGAAAGCTTCAGGCAGGCCACTGCCGCGTTCTTGCTTCGATCCCCGACGATCAGCTGATGATCAATACGGCGATCAAGGCTGCTGACGGCGAATGGTCGGTTCGCGAGACCGAGCAGCGCGTTGCTTCGCTGCTCGCGCTGAAGTCGCTCGAGCGCAAACAGCCAAAGCGTTCCCGGCTTTCAAACGATATCCGCCATGCTCAGGACAAGCTCCGCGAGCGTCTCGGAACGAAGGTCAGCTTCAAGGGCGATGACGACAGGGGAAAGATCGTTATCGAATACTTCAGCAAGGACGAACTGACGAATATTTACGATCTAATCATGGGCGAAAAAGCCGAAGAATAAAGGATTTTCGAAGAATATGTATCTTGCGAACGCTTGGAAGGATTTTGAAATAATTGACGCCGGAAACGGCGAAAAACTCGAGCGGTGGGGGGATGCTGTTCTCCTTCGCCCCGACCCGCAGGCGGTCTGGCCGATGAAGCAGCCCGATTTTTTTGACGCGCATTATCTTCGCTCGAGCGCGGGCGGCGGCGAATGGGATTTTAAGCGCAGGCTTCCCGAAAGCTGGACGATCCGCTATAAAGACCTCCGCTTCATCGTTCGTCCGACCGGTTTCAAGCACACCGGGCTTTTCCCCGAGCAGGCCGTCAACTGGGATTTCATGCGCGGTTTTGTTGAAAAATATAAGAAAAAAACCGATGAACCGTTCCGCGTACTGAATCTTTTCGCATACACTGGCGGAGCGACTGCTGCGCTTGCCGCCGCCGCAGCCGAGGTCGTGCATGTCGACGCGGCGAAGGGCATGGTCGCCTGGGCGAAGAACAACCTCGCCGAATCCGGACTTTCCGATAAGCCCGTACGCTTTATTATCGATGACGCTTTGAAATTTGTGCAGCGTGAAAAACGGCGCGGCAGGGAATACGAAGGCATTCTGATGGATCCTCCGAGCTACGGACGCGGGCCGACGGGGGAGATGTGGCGCATCGAGGAGGGGCTGTTCCCGCTTGTCAGCGAATGTGCGGACCTTCTCAGCAAAAACGCAGGTTTCTTCCTTATAAATTCCTATACGACCGGCCTTGCGCCGACCGTTGTTCGAAATGTGCTCAAAGTTGCCGTCGGAAAGCGCGGCGGAAAGATCGAATCCGACGAGATCGGCCTTCCGATCGGCGACGGAAAGCTGACCCTGCCCTGCGGCTGCACCGGCCGCTGGTACCGCGAGCTGTAAAAGCCTCGATTTCTATTAGAAAAAATGCTTAACGTCATCTATGAAGACAATCATCTGCTTGTTTGCGAAAAGCCTGCGAACATGCCCGTTCAGGCGGACTCGAGCGGCGACCGCGACCTTCTGACGGAAGCGAAGGATTACATCAAGCGGAAATACGAAAAACCCGGCGAGGTCTTCCTCGGCCTTGTGCACCGCCTCGACCGTCCGGTCGGCGGTGTTATGGTTTTTGCGCGCACAAGCAAGGCTGCCGCCCGTTTGACCGATGCCGTGAAAGCCCGCAGAGTGAAGAAGAAATATGCGGCTATCGTCACAAAATCACTTCCGACATACGGTAATTTAATAAGCTATATTATAAAAGATGAATCAACGCACTCCGCGCTGCTCGTTCCTGAAGGTACACCCGGCGCGCAGCGTGCGAGCCTTTCCTATGCCGCCGTATGCAAAAAAGCGGGGAAAACGCTCATCGATATCGATTTGCACACAGGCCGCCATCATCAGATCCGCGCTCAGTTCGCGGGCATCGGCTGCCCCCTTTACGGCGATCAGCGCTATAACCCGGAAGCCATGCCCGGCCAGCAGATTGCACTGTATGCCTACAGCCTGACTTTCGAGCACCCTACGCTTAAAGAAAGCATGACCTTCACCTGCACCCCCCGCGGCGAAAGCTGGACGGGCTTTTCGGACGAGCTGACGGCGCTTTCATGCGGCGTGCGCTGCTGCTATACCGATCCGGACGTTATCGCCGTCAACAAGGAACCCGGCGTCGCCTGCGCGATCCGCGACGGGGGAGAGGATACCCTCGAAGCGCGGCTGCTCTCCGCTTTCGGCGAGATCTATCCCGTACATCGCCTTGACGCTCCGACAACAGGGCTCGTGCTTTTTGCCCGAAACGAAAAAACAGAGGAGGCGCTGAGCGGCCTGATCCACGACCGCAAACTCAAAAAGTATTATCATACAAGGATTTTCGGCGTTCCTCCGAAGAAGGAAGACGTTCTCCGGCTCTATGCCGAAAAGGATGCGGAGCGCTCCGAAGTGAAGGTTTTCGACCGTCCGACGCCTGCTTCGCGGGAGATGATCACCGCCTACCGACTTCTTGAGACCGAGCGGGGGACGGGGGAGAGGCCGACGACTTCGCTGCTCGAGATCGAGCTTATGACGGGACGGACGCACCAGATCCGCGCAAGCCTTGCGCATATCGGCTGCCCCGTTGTCGGCGACGACAAATACGGCGACAGGCAGAAGAATAAAGCCTTCCCGACCGGGCTTCAGCTTTGCGCCGTGCGCGTAGAGTTCCCCGATGATCTTTCCGTACCGCCGCGCCTTAAAGGCAAGAAGCTTTCCGTCGACGCTCCTTTTGAGGAAAAGCCCTTCCGCGGATAACCCGAGATTTTCTTATAAAACCGATAAAAATGAGCATCTTTGCCGAACATTTCGATATCGTTGTTGCCGGCGCCGGCCATGCCGGAGTCGAAGCTGCCCTTGCCTGCGCGAGAATGGGCTTTAGTACACTTTGCCTTTGCCTGAACCTCGATTCCGTCGCGCTCTGTGCCTGCAATCCCGCGATCGGCGGAACGAGCAAGGGCCATCTCGTCCGCGAGATCGATGCGCTCGGCGGCGAAATGGGTCTTGCGGCGGACGACACCTTCCTGCAGATGCGGATGCTGAACCTTTCGAAAGGTCCCGCAGTGCATTCCCTCCGCGCCCAGATCGACAAAAACCGCTATCATCTGCGGATGAAGCACGCGCTCGAATCGCAGGAAAACCTCACCCTCCGGCAGGACGAAGTTGAGCGAATAATCGTGAAAAACGGCCGTATTTCCGGGGTCATCTGCGCCGGCGGAATGGAGTATTCCTGCGCCGCGCTCGTCATCTGCGCCGGCGTCTACCTCAAAGCAAAGATCCATATCGGCGAATTCAGCCGCGAGCAGGGTCCCTCCGGCCTCGCCCGCGCTTCCGGCCTTTCCGAAAGCCTTTCGGAGCTCGGATTCACCCTCCGCCGCTTCAAGACCGGCACACCTCCTCGCGTCTCCCTGCGCAGCCTCGATCTTTCGAAAATGGAACCTCAGCCCGGCGATATCCCGATCCCCCATTTTTCATTCCTGCCGAACAGGCCGGAACGCGGGCAGATGCGCTGCTTCCTGACCTATACGAACGCGGACACGCACGCCGCGATCCTCGCCAACCTTGACCGTTCGCCGATGTTCAGCGGAAAAATCAACGCCGCGCCGACGCGTTACTGTCCCTCCATCGAGGATAAGCTCATTCGCTTTAAGGACAAGGAACGGCACCAGCTTTTCATTGAACCCGAGGGAGAATTCACCGACGAAATGTATGTTCAGGGCTTCTCCACAAGCCTGCCGAAGGATGTTCAGCGCGAAGCACTTCGGACTGTCCCCGGCCTTGAAAACGCTGAGATCATGCGCTACGGCTACGCGATCGAGTATGACTGCATCGATCCGACCGCACTCGACCTTACGCTCGGCAGCAAGGCGATCCCCGGTCTGTATTTCGCGGGCCAGATCAAC
>JAEEYN010000014.1 GCA_016288175.1 Bacillota bacterium
CCGTCGGCGGGATCCTGCTGAGCTTCCGGTTCGCCCGGTTCCTCGGCGGGAGCATCGCCGCTGACTTCCTTGGATTTCTTCTTTTTCTTCCCGAAGAGCTTGCCGAAGAATCCGCCTTTTTCCTTCTTCGGTTTTTCGGCGGTTTTCTCCGCTTCGGGTTCGGCGCCTTCAGCGGGAGTTTCGGCGGGAGTTTCGCCTTCCGCCGGTTCGGCGTTCTTCTTTTTCTTATTCTTCTTGCCGAAGAGCTTACCGAAGAATCCGCCCTTCTTTTCGGGCTTTTCTTCGGCGGGAAGGGCTTTTTCGCCTTCGGCGGAGGTTTCGCCCTCGCCGGAAGCTTTGCCTTCGGCAGGCGCAGGACCTTCCCCGGGCGTTTCGTCTTCGGCATCCTTTTTCTTCTTCCTTCCGAAGAGCTTGCCGAAGAATCCGCCCTTTTCCTTCTTGGGTTTGTCGGGCTCTTCCGCCTGTCCTTCGCCGGAAGCTTCGCCTTCGGCCTTTTCCTTGCCTTTGCCCTTCTTGTCCTTCTTCTTGAACAGCGAGCCGATCCAGCCGAAGAAACGGCTGAAGACGTTCTTCTTCTTTTCCTTCTGTTCGCTGTTCTTTTCGATCAGCTCGAGGGCTTCGGAAACGGTGCTTACGTTTTCGGCGGGCGCCGGTTCTTCCTTTGCCTCGTTCAGGCTCTGCTCGATCATTTCATCATTCCATGCAAGGTAATCCGAAACGATCTGCAGGATCCTGCCGATATTGCGTTCAACGGAAACGAGAAGACCGATGTCGAGCTGGCTGTCTTCGATGATATAGATCGCCTTTTCGGAGCCGGCGCAGTTCTCGGCGAATTCGATGCTGTATGTCAGCGGAATATCGACCTCGCCGGGAGTGACGGCAAGCACGAACGGGCTGTTTTCGGCAAACAGCGTTACGAAAACTTCGTTCAGCGCGGCAGTCAGGGTCTTCCTGATCCTGTCGGTAAAAGCGTCGCCGAGCTTCGAGAAATCGAGCTTCAGCAGCTGTTTGTTGTAGTATCTGCGGGAAGGAACGCCGTTGAGCTCGACCTTGTCGCCGTTCGCGAAATCGTTATAGGAGCGCATCCTCCAATAAGTGGAGGTCTCGACCCTGAAATCTGCGAACTGATAATAAACGTCGACGTCGTTGATCGTCTTGAGCGCGCCCATCACGTCGGAATCCGCGAGGCGGTCGACGACATAGCTGCGGACCTGCCTGTAGTACTGTCTTCCGTTGATGTGCTCGGAAGCCCTGCGGACAAGAATGCGGTTGTCGGCAGTGACGGAGACCATTTCGTAGTATTTGCCGTTCAGAGTGAAGAACTGGCCGGGCAGATACTTCTGGTAGATATGGCCCTTGAGCTCGGTGCCGATATAGCTGTTCGAGCCTTCGCGCTCCGCGATATAGCTTGCGTTCCGCAGGTCGTCGAGGATGATCTCCGCGAAGGCCTTGTTGTCGATCGAGTAAACGCTCTCGAACGCGCCGAGGTCGACGGAGTATCTCCTTGAGAAGAGTATCGTCGAAGCCTTCCTGAAAGAGAGGTCCTTCGCCTTGCCGCTGCCGGGAACGGTGATGATCGGGTTGCCCTCGCCGTCGCGCTCGGTGCTTTCGTTGACGCCGAACAGTACGCAGATCTCGTTCCAAAGAACGGTCTCCGGGTCGTCGGTGCCGTAACCCATGAGCAGGAGCTCGCGCTTGAGCTCGTCCTCGCTGACGCCGTCAACGCAGAGCTTGAGGCAGAGCGTCAGAACGGAGTTGCGCTTTGTTCTTGCGTAATCCGCGGCGAAATAGGGGATCGCCTTGGCGTCCGCGGTGAACAGGCCGTTGTTCTCCGTCATGTATTCGCGGAGCATGTACTCCGGAGAAATGACGTTCACGAAGCCCTGCTTGAGGGAGATCGTCGAGAAATTGCGCTTCGTTTCGAAAACGTTGTTGCGTTCGTCTTCAACGATCACGTAGGAGAAATCGCTCAGCCGCTCGTTGCACATATTGAACGAAGTGCGGAAGTATTTGTCGAAGGTCTCCTGCGTCGCGGGCAGGGAGGCATAATCGAGAAGATCGTAATAATACTGCTTCGCGATCCAGTGCGCATCGAGAACGGGGTAGACCTCGCCGCCGTACCAGACGCTCTTGGGCACCTGGTTCTTGAGAGCGACCATCGAAAGCTCCGTGCCCATGCCGAGATACCTCGAAACGCCGGGAACGATGCGGTGCTGGATGTAATCGCTGTCGGCCGCCCAGCACATATAGGAGCTCATGCCGCGGGGGTATTCGGTCGCCGAAACCTCCGTGATGTTGGTCATGAGGATATGGGAGAGCGCATCGACAAGGCCGTCGCAGTTGCGGTCGACGGAGCAGAAAGTGATCTGCCTGTCGGCGCCGCAGCATTTAATGAGAAGGTTCAGACCGATCTGCGCGGTCGTGACGAGCTTGGAAGGCTCCACGATGAAGATGAACCCGACCTTTTTGAGGAATTCGAGGTTCGCCCTGTGGATCTCAAGGTCGTGCACGCCGGAGCGCGAGATGATGCCGATATCGGGCAGATCGTCGGGATCGCAGCGCTTGCCGTTCAGAACGCCGATCTTCCAAAGGTCGGAAACGTTGGTCGCGGCGCGCATGCCCGTTCTGCACCAGCTGATGAGGTCCTCCGTCGTTCCGTGCGTTCCGAGAACGATCAGGACCTTACCGTTGCGCAGCAGCGAATGATTCATCGCGTAGAAGGCGTAGGGGATCAGCTTGTCGTAGAAGGGCGTGTTGAAGAGCAGGCTCTTGCCCGTGGCGAGGTCATAGCCGCTGCGGACATAATCCGCGTCGGGACGGAGACCGTTTTCCATCTTCGAGCGGATGAACAGGGAATAATTTTTCCCCGTATGCCCGCCTTCTTCCTCGATCCCGGAAAGGATATCGTCGATCGGGCCGCCGGTGAAGACTTCGTCGCTGAAGGTCGTTCCGTCCGAAAGCAGCTTGTCGCCGAAAAGATTGCGCAGCGGCTTGCGCAGGAGCGAATAATTCGCCATGCGCTCGGAACTGTCCGCGCTCATGGAGATCGTTTTTTCCGCCGCTTCCGCCTTGCTTTCGCCGTCGATATAGAAGGCGAATTCGCCGATTATGATCAGCGCGAAGACGGGATAGAACGGCGCGGAGATCAGGCCGTACTTCAGCATCAGGCAGGTGATGATGAACGCGATGAAAACGATTATCACGCTGCCGTAGTAAAGATACTTAAGGAAGGAACGCGCCTGGCAAAGATGCGGCTTGACGTACCACTTGCCGTCATCCTCGTCATAGGTATAGAAGAAAGAGACGAGTTTGCCGGGAAACGAATCCTTGCCGATCTTAAAGGTTTTGCAGAACAGCGTGATGATCCGCTTGAGGATCACATGCACGGCCATCGCGGCGATGTTGAAAGCGAAAAGCAGCACGAAGAGCGCATATTTCGCGTGCAGCTTACGGATGATCTGCCCGACGCGCTTGAGATTCAGCTTTTCGAACAGCAACGAGAGCTTTGCGATCAGCGTTCCGAGAAGGCCGCTTATCTGCGTCATAAAGATGAACAGCAGGATGCAGTAAACGATCGCGGCGACCGGCATGGGGAACTGCTTGTAGCGGACATCGCGCTTGAGGTTCGACTTCCTGTTCAGGAACATGAACACAACGAGCGGGATGATGCAGAGCATCACTTTTAAGATGAAGCGCAGGTTACCTATCATAAATCTCCTCCATCCTAAGCATGATACGCTTTACATAGCTCGAGGGGACGGTGATGATGTTTCCGCTCTTGAGGAAATCGACCTGCCGGAAATCGCCGGCAAGGAAGGGGGCGGGGTAGTCGTACTCCGCTTTCATGCCGAAATCATACTCATAGGGCTGGATCATCGCATCGTCGAAATACCTCTTGTCGAGGATATAATCGCTGTAATCCTCAATTAGGTACGCGCGCTTGCGCTTGATATCCTCCTCGTGCTTCTTGCGGATCCTGATGCCCTTTGTGTATTCGTCGGGATTGTTTTCGCAGAAGCGAAGCACTGCGTTGCCGCGGCGGACATTGCAGACAGAGCTCAGATAGCCGGAAAAATCCTGCATCGCGCCTTTGACTTTGTTGAGTTCCGCGGTCGTTTCGTTGTTGAATTCGCGTTCCGCTCTGACAAGGGGCATTCGCAGCAGAAGCAGCGCGCCGACGATCAGCAGAACGACGAGACCGAGCATGACGCCGGTCATGATCAACGCGGTCGAAACGGATTTCACGGACGCAGAGTTGTTGATGATCAGCGGGAGGAGGCAGACCAGGAAGAGCAAGATGCAGACGGCGGAAAGGCCGAGAGTGGCTTTCTTCGTCATGCGGGTGTTGATGATCTTCTTAACATCCTCCGACCGCTTTTTCATGGATTCGATAACGCCGGATGATCCGGAAAAATCCGGCGGCATGGTCTGGATCATCTGATCCTCTGCCGCGTCGGTGTATTCGCGGATATCATCCATCTGGAATGAGGTCAGCCTTGAAACGTTCGCACCGTCGATCTCGCTGAGATATTTTAGTTTTCCGATGCTCTTCTTTGCCGAACGGTCCTGCTGCTTGATGATGTACGCCATCGCCTTTTCGGCTTCGGCATAACCCGCTTCCCATTTGTCCTTCTCGTTATCCGGCCAGTCCAAAGCCAGGCCGACGCCCTTCTCGATCTCGAGCGCTTCGGTGTCGCAGCTCTTGTCGAGCAGAACGGGCACGTCGGCGGGAACGAGGAACAGCGCGGCGGCTTCCTTGTCAGTCAGTTCGCCGGGGATCTCGGACTTTATCTTGTCGATCTCGTTGCCGATGACTTCAAGCGTTGATGAAAGCTTCTTCTCGTATGAAGTCGCAATCACGCAAAGCGGCGTTTCATCGCTCTCGAGCTCGAGGGAATAAAGCCGTCTTGCCTGCATCGCGCTTGCCGGAACGGCATTCGACGCGAAAAC
>JAEEYN010000108.1 GCA_016288175.1 Bacillota bacterium
ATGCCGTACTTCGATTCGAGGTCGGTGCCGCACATATAGACCATGATCGTGACAGTATCCTGGTTGTTGCCCTTGATGACGGTTCGCTTAGCCCTCGCTTCGGTCGCAACGCCCGTGTCAAGTGTGCCGGTATTGCCGGACTGGGTGGTGATCTGCGTCTGGGTCGACGTCGATTCCGGAACATAATCCCAGCCGCTGGAGACGGTGCCGCCGTTCGTGAAGCTGCCGTCTATAAGGCTGCCGAGAGTGCCGCTCTGGAGATCCGTCGAGCCGCCGCTGCCGTCGCCCTGATCCGTCATCATGCTCGCGCAGCTGGAGAGCATATCCGCTCCGCTTCCTCCCTCCTGGGAGCTGCAGCTTTTGCCGAATACGAAATATGCGATCAGCGCGATCGCGATCAGCGCAAGAAGGCTCATCGAGCCCTTGCCCTTGGTCGTTCTCAGGAACGAGTACGGGGAGGATGAGGAGCCGTCGCTGCTGTCGAGCTTCTGCGACTGCGAGCCGGGACGCCTGCCGGCATAGCCGTCCTTGCGCCCGACCGGACCTCCCGTATTCAGGGCGTCATCCCGTTTATGGATGGTCTGGCCCTGACCGATGATTTTTCTTTTTCGACCTCCCGGTCTGTTGCTTTCCATAGAAATACCTCCATGGTATAAGGATTTTACCCCGCGCAATATCCGCAGGATATATACAAAACAATTATAAACCTTTTTTCCGAAGTTATCAATATCAAATTGTGTCCTTTGGCGATGTTTTGTCAAAACCCGGCTTTTCTTATTGAAAGCGGACGCCTTCTTTGATAAAATGATCCGAGAAACCGCATCGGGAGGCTTTTAAGATGATCCGGAAAAGGATGTTTCGCGCCGCAGTCTGCCTTTTCGCCGCGCTTTTTGCTTCCGCGCTCTTCCCCGCCTGCGGCAGAAAGGCGGAGCAGACCGAGCCGCCGGAGCCGGAGCGTCCGTTCGACGTCTATAACGATTATCATCAATGGACCGAAACGGAGGGCTACGGAAGCGGCGCGCTCGTTCCGCAGGGGCCGGACGGGCTCTATATGGACTATTATCATACCCTGCCCGGCGAGCCCGCCTATGCTTCCGGGCGCATCGTCGTCGGCGACAGCCGATGCTGCCAGCTCGGGATCTATGAACAGCGCGCGGGGAGAAGCGATTTTGCGTCGTTCGCCGTCTGGGGCGGGCATTACGTGAACGGCGAATACCCGCCGATCCTCGCGGCCGGGATCGTTTCGGATATCGAGGCCTGCTTCCGGGAGCAGATCCGCGCATGCGGGAAATGCACCGTTTTCTTTTTCGCAACGGTCAACGATTATGACCGCAGCGGCGTCCGGAACGCCGAAAGCATCGCCGCGGCGATCGATGCGGCGGAGTACATCGCTTCGATGGAATATGAATCCGGCGGCCGCGTATACCGCCCGAGGGTCATCGTTGTCGGCTTCGACGGCTGCCGCCATGACGGGGCTTTCTCCGGCGCCGACCCCGCCGTTTTCAACAGGTATGTCGAGGCTTACAACGGCGAGCTGCGCGGGGCTGTTGAAGAAAGCCCGCTGCTTTCGGCAAATGCTTCGCTTTTCGGGACGGTCCCGGAGATCATGAACGGGGACTGCGGCTTTATCAACGACGGCCTGCATTACGACGACCGAACCCTCAGGGCGATCTGCGGGTTTATCATCGAAAGCGACTACAACTGAATGCGCCTTTATTACGCAAACAAAAAAAGCCCCTCTGCGGGGCTTTTTTCGATTTCTGATTACTTTTTGTTGAAAACCAGCTTGTTTTCGCCGCTCTCGAATGTGAACTCACCGTTCTTGAACTCGGTTTCCGTCGATTTGGCGCCGGCCTTGGAGAAGACGATCTTGCTGCCGCTGATCTTCCACGTCAGATCGTCCGGGAAGGTCGATTTCTGGCCCATCATCTCCATAACCTGAATGAAATAGCCGCTGAACTTCGTTGAACCGTCCTTATTGAGCTCCATCATGATGCCTTCATTATAGAACTGTTCCTCGGTGCAGCCGAGCTGCGCGCAGAGCATCGCGACACCCTGCTGTGCCAGCTCATCGGTGAGACCCTGCTTTTTGAAGATGCCTTCGGTGAATTCCTTCAGCGTTTCCCCGTTAAAGGTTTTGATCGCGTAGGAACCGGCGACGTCGTCGACCGAGAGACCGCCTTTGCATGCGGTGAACGAGAACGCAAGCGCGAGCATGAGCACCGCCAGTATGACGGCGAAGAGACGTTTTTTCATAGTTTGACCTCCTGTTATTATCATACCCGAAGGGGGTTGATCACAATTATCGTTTATTCTTTGATATAGCGCATCAGCAGGATTTCGATAACGCCGTCCTCAACTTCCTTGATCTCGACCCAGGGGGAGACGGGCTCGCCGAAGATCTCGCCCTGTGTGCCGGAATCATAAAAGAACTTCCCGTCCTCTTCCTTCCAGTCCTTGCCTTCAAAGACCATCATGTTGTCGCCATAGAGCTTGACCTTGCCCGCAGCGACCGCGGCGTCGACCTCTTCCTTCGGAACGTTTGCCGGGATCGGCGCGACGGTAAGCATCTTTCCGTCCTCGGTGAAGATCAGGCTCGCGTTCAGGAACATGGCCATTTCGTCGCCGGGTTCGATCTGCTTCAGCATCTCGTCCTTCTTCTTCCAGACGATGTTCAGATCATCGTCACGGCTCATCACTTCATAAACCGTCCATTTTCCGACGATATTCATATTCTCCTCCGTTATGCCCAGGGGTTGGTCGATTCCGGCTTGCGGATATCGGAAAGGATGTACTGCTCCCAGAGATACCATTTGCCGTCCTTGGCAAGGCGAACGTCAACATAGCGCGGGCTGTCCGCTCCGCCGGAATTCAGCCAGAGCCGCTTCATGTTTTCCTGGATATCGGAATGCGGGTTCGTGAAGGGACTGACGGTATAGGGCTCCTGCGGGATATAGTCGTTTTTGTAGGTCGCGCCGTTGAAATAGGAGCGCGGGACATAATCCTTGTCGCGGAAACGGTCCGCGATGAACGAAAGCTCCATCGGCATCATCGGGCGGGGACCGCGCAGATAGTTGAGCATCTTGAGCGAAAGCTCCTTGTTTTCGGGATAGAAGCAGAAAGCGAGCACCGTCAGCGCGGCTGTATCGAAGGGATCCTTCAGCGCGGCCTGCGGAAGCGCGAGGAATTCTTCGTAAGTGTCGGGCAGCTTCGGGAAAACGACGTCGACCTTTTTGTTGGATGCCGCCTGTGCCGCCTTGTTCGCGACATCGTTGATCTTGTTCTTCAGATTATCAAAAAGTCCCATTTTTTACCTCCTTGAAACTTTCGGCAAGCGCCTTAAATTTTGTCTAAAGAATATTATATCCTATTTCGCGGCCGATGTAAAGCCCTGCCGCGGCTTTCCCGCCCCGGCTCAGGGCAGGATCAGGTATCGCGGTTTGATAAGATAACGGTCATCCTCCGTTCCGAGGGTGATGCGGACGGGTTCGCCGATGCCGGAGCTGAAGGCATTGACGTTGAAAACGATCAGCACGGTATTCCCTTCAAGAACGAATGCGTAGTCCGCCTTCTGCTTTGAAAAATCGTTCACATGGTCGCGGTATTCGTTGATCTCGAGCTCGGATCCGATCGCTGAAAGACGAAGGTTCATAAGGTGCGGGAGCTTCTGAACGTCGGTCAAGATATCCGCGGGAGTGAGCAGCGCGCCGCTCGCCGGGTCGATGTTGACGCCGGTGCAGACCGGGAACTCCGCATTGCCGACCGTCGCTTCATAAAGAAGGCTCACGGCGATCGAATCGCTGCGGCGGATGCTGACGGTCTCCGAAACGGAGGTCATGCCGTTCCCGCCCTCGACGGCATTCCTGCGCAGAAGCTCGCTCAGCGCTTCGAGGCGGGAGGAATTAAGCTCTTCGATCGCGGCGGCAAGCTCCGGCATGCCCGCTGCGGCGCCGGCGTCGAGCTCGATCCGGCAGTACCGGACCGTTCCGACGGCGTTTCCATCCTCATCGGCAACGGACGCGGCAGTGCTCTGCGTATGCAGAACGATCCTTTCGGCCGTCTCATCCGGGGTGCTCCAATAGACCTTCGCGG
>JAEEYN010000109.1 GCA_016288175.1 Bacillota bacterium
CCAGGCGTACTGGCGTGAAAAGCTTCAGTACTACCGCAAGGATGACGGCGTTCGCCAGATCATGCTCGTCAGATGCACGGAGGGCAGCAATGCGACCGTACAGTTTTATACCAAGCTTACCGATCAGAATAACGCATGGACGCTTCTGTTTGAAACGGACGCTTATATCGGCAAAAACGGAGCCGGCAAAACACAGGAGGGAGACGCCAAAACGCCTTACGGAGATTTCGGCGTCATCACCGCCTTCGGGATATTGGACGATCCCGGAACAAAGCTTGATTATATCAGCGTGACCGAAACCACCTATGCCTGTGATGAGGAGTGCGAATATTATAATCGGATCATCGACACCCGGGAAACAGGTCATGCCTGCAATGGCGAAGAGATGTTCATCTACACGCCCGAATACAATTACGGCATCGCTCTTGATTATAATTCGGCGTGCGAATGGCCTCTCGGGTCCTCCATATTTCTCCATTGCAAAGGCGCAAAGGTCTTTACCGGCGGCTGCGTCGCCATCGATGAAGAACTGATGAAACTCGTTTTGCAGAACGCTGAGGCCGGTATGCGCGTCATCATTCACGAAGAATGATCGATATGGCCATAATTTTTCGGAGTTTATTATGAAAAGGCTTTTTTATACGGTCACAGCGCTGGTTCTTGCATGCGCGATGCTTTGGGGCTGCGCTCCGAAAAGCGATGCTCCGGACGTCACCGAACCTCCGGAGGCTTTGAGCACATCAACTCCGGAGCCCACGAACACGGATACGCCCGATCGCACCGTAACGGAAGCGATGGCGTACAAGGGAGTCGGCATCTATTGCCAGCTCGAATACGGTCTCGAAGAGATCGGGGACGATTCCTACGGCAGCTATTTGCTCATGACGAACGTCACGGAAACCGAGTATGAACTGACTTTCCGCACCTATACCGGCGTGACGGTGCATTTCCACGTCGATAGATCGAGCGGGCAGACAAGGATAGTTGAGTTCATTCCCGCCCTTGATCGTGAAGAAGAAGCAGGCTCGTTCGATCTGTTTGATTACCTGGACAGGGAAGTACCGACGAAGGATCCGGCGGAACCGACCCCGGAGCCGACCGAAGAGCCGTCACCCGAGCCTGAACGCTTCGTGTTCCAACCGAAGGTATGCTCCGTGTATCTCGAGGAGGTATTCGGGAAGACCATGTGCGAGACCTGGTTCAACCTCGTAGACGCGGTCATGGCGGGCGAGGACACATTTGCCTGTCCTGATAAGCATACCTACGATTGGGTCATGGGCCAGTTCCCGAGGCTGTGTTTCCCGGTGCTCGTTGAGCTCATCGACTTTGCGTGTGACAGAAGTAACCCCGTAAAAGACGGTATTGGCAGCTTTACATGGCTCGTCTCTAAAGAGGAAGCCGCAGCGCGTATTGCGGAATTCGCAGAACAGATAGAGGGCATCCTCAGCGAGGTGCTTGAGGACGACTGGTCGGACGTTGAAAAAGCTTTGGCGCTTTACGTTTACTTCTCCCGTACCTACGAATATGATTGGGATACGTACTATCAGGACCTGGAAGCACAAGTGGACTATACCACTACCTACCGCCTTTTCAAGACCGGTATGGGCATCTGCCGCGAGATCGCTCCCGCGTATTCCTATCTTTTGATGCAGGCAGGCGTGGAAGCGACGACCGTGATGGGCAGCAACCATGAATGGAGCTATGTCCGCATTGGCGGCCGCAATTATCATATCGATCCGACCTTCGTGCTCAGCGAGATGGATTCGCTCGCCTACTTTATGATGACGGACGACCAGCGCGATGCGACAGGGTGCAGCAAGGATCGGTTTACATATACCTCCAACTATTCGCAGGATCATCCGCATCCGGACTATACGGCGGACGATGACTTTTTCTCACCCGTATGGGACTATCGTATCCGAACGTTTTCTACTGACGAAAAGGTGATGCACTGTTGGCATTACGCGGAAGGCTGGGAAGAGGAGCCTTTCGACTTCGATTATTCCGGGTTTGACCGCCCGTGAAGCATAAGGAAATCTTAATATAACAAAAAGGAGAGAACTGAAATGAGATCTGATACGATCCATGTTACAAACGGAGGTGCCGGCTTCGGAGAGGCGCTTTCTCAGGCCGAACGCGTTGCTGCGTTCAAAGGGCTGGATGCAAAGAGCGCAATACACCTTAGGCTGCTGACCGAAGAGATGATGGGCATAATGCACGCGCTGACCGGAGAGAAGGAAGCCGATTTCTGGATCGATGACGAAGGAGGAGAGTTCTCGCTCCACCTCTCGGCCAATGCGGAAATGGATTCGGAGATGCGGAAAAAGCTTCTGTCCGTTTCCAAAAGCGGCAAAAACGACGCTGCCAGGGGCGTAACGGGAAAGCTCCGGGATCTGTTCGAGCGGTTCATGGCGCCCGGGGATATGAGCATAGGCCAATCGCTTGCCGCCGGTCTTTACTGCGAAAGCATCGATCCCGAATTCGGAATGACGAGGATGGTCCCGGGCGATTACTGGTCCCTGCGCCGGTACAGCGACTCGCTTGACAGAACTGCAGGACCGGATGAAAACTGGGACGAGCTTGAAAAATCCGTTGTAGCACGCCTTGCGGACGATGTGCGGATCGGCATAAAGGGCCGCGACGTTGAAATCACAATTATCAAGAGATTCTGAAAGGAGACACCATGGAACTCAATTTTGAAAGCAATAACACCGCCGCCGTAATCGGCATCACGGGCAGGCTGGACACCGTCACCGCGCCTGAGCTGGAGGATTACATCAACGCAAGGATCATCGGTATCGAAACGCTGACGCTCGATTGCGCAGGCCTCGAATACATCTCCTCGGCCGGACTCCGCGTGCTGCTTCGTGCGCAGAAGAAGATGGCTGCGTGCGGAAAAATGAAGCTGATCAACGTCAGCCCGATCATTATGGAGATCTTCGAGATCACCGGCTTCAGTGAGATACTGACTATTGAATAAAAACGCGTCCGACAGGATCGCCAATCCGAATAAGCCGCAGCAAAGGTTCAATCATGAAAAAAGGGATGAGCATCAAAACAAAAGTAGCGATAACCTCTATCGTATTCATGGTCGTACTGACGACAGTTATCGCGCTCGTCGGATACACTCTCTATCGAAACAGCGTCATGGAGAGCTACACGACTTATGCTGATACGGTGCTGGAATACGCATACCGCGAGACGGTAAAATACGGTTTCGGCGACATGATCGCGGCGCGCGAAATGCCGGAAGGCTATGAAGAGCTGCGCACGGAGCTCAACCGGATCAAGGGTTCTTCCAAAATTGAATACTTGTACGCAGTCTATTTTGAAGACATTGAGGACATCCACAGTCTTCACTATGCGATCAACGCAAAATCGCAGGAGGAGATATCCGAGGGTTCTTCATTCACTTACTTGGGGACCCCTTGCGAGGAAGGCAGCTTTCAGGACGATACCCTTTTAACGCTACATGACGCTGTAAAGAGCGGCAAACGGGAGAACGGAACGCTTGAGGGATACGCCGACGTGTACGGGCACATGCTGAACGGATACCGCGTCATTTTTGACAGCGACGGACATGCAGCGGGGCTTATCTGCGTCGAAATAGACATCAGCAGAATAAACGTCAATCTGCACCGTTATCTGCGTAACGTTTTGCTGATCGCAACGGCATTCACAGCGATAGTCGTTTTCCTGTATCTCTTCAACACAGATCGGTATCTTATAGGACCGATCATGAAGCTTTCGGACAACAGCGATGCATTCATCAAAAAAATGCAAAGCAGCGCGGAGCCGGAGGAGCTTGTTTTTGAAGAGGTCCCGGTAAGATCCGGCGGTGAGCTGAAGCTGCTTGCGGATAATGTAAAAAGCCTTGCCGACGGCGTTTCGGCATACATGGCCAATCTTAAAGCGGCGACCGCCGAAAAAGAGCGTATAGGCACGGAGCTCGCGCTCGCGACGAAGCTGCAGGCGGCGTTCGTGCCGAGCATTTTCCCGCCTTTCCCGGAAAGGACAGAGTTCGACATATACGCCTCGATGGATCCCGCAAAGGAGGTCGGAGGCGATTTCTACGACTTCTATCTCATCGACGACGACCATCTATGCCTGCTGATTGCAGACGTATCCGGCAAAGGCATACCAGCCGCGCTCTTCATGATGGTATCGAAAATAATTCTTCAAAGCTGCGCGATGCTCGGAAGATCCGCCGCGGAGATACTGACCAAGACCAACGAGGCGATATGCTCCAACAACAAGGAAAGCATGTTCGTCACGGTCTGGCTCGGGATATTGGAGATCTCCACAGGAAAGCTCACCTGCGCGAACGCCGGTCACGAATACCCCGCGCTTATGAGAAGAGGCGGGAGCTTCGGGCTTTTCCGCGATAAGCATGGCCTCGTCATCGGCGGCATGGACGGCTTGAAATATAAGGAATACGAGCTGACGCTCTCACCCGGTGACAAGCTCTTCGTCTACACCGACGGCGTGCCCGAGGCGACCGACGCGGATAATGAGCTCTTCGGTACGGAGCGCATGCTCTCCGCTCTGAACGCGGAGCCCGAAGCGGATCCTTCTCGCATACTCAGAAACGTGCGCGCGGCGGTGGACGGCTTTGTTAAGGACGCGGAGCAGTTCGACGATCTGACGATGCTCTGCCTCGAATATCATGGAAAAGAAGGAGATACATCTAATGAATAATGGCCTCATCACAATCCCACTTTCGGGACGTATCGATTCCACAAACGCGGCGGAAACGGAAAAGAAGTTATTTGAGCAGCTCGAAGGAAGCGGCGCATCGCCGATAGTGCTTGACGCTTCTCATCTCAGCTATATTTCGAGCGCCGGTCTCCGTGTGCTGCTGCGCGTCAAGAAAACGCACCCCGACTTGACGATCAGGGACGTCAGCTCCGAGGTCTTCGAGATTCTCGAAATGACCGGTTTTACGGAGATGATGCAGGTGGAGAAAGCCTATAAAGCAGTTTCCATAGAGGGCTGCGAGGAGATAGGCCGCGGCGCGAACGGCACGGTCTACCGCGTCGACCGTGACAACGTGGTCAAGGTCTACAATAACGCCGATGCGCTCGAGGATATCCAGCATGAGCGCGAGATGGCGAAGCTGGCTCTCATTCTCGGCATACCGACGGCGATATCCTACGACGTCGTCAAGGTCGGCGAAAGCTACGGCTCGGTATTCGAGCTTCTGAACGCAAACTCGTTTTCAAAGATACTTGCGACCGAGCCTGATAAGTTCGACTGGTGCGTTAAAGAATTCGCGGATATGCTGAAAAGGATCCATGGGACCGTCGTTCCCGAGGGCAAACTTCCGAACGTCAAGGACGAAGCAAGGGGCTGGGCGCGCTTCATGCGGGACTGGCTGCCTGAGGAGACGCATGCAAAGCTCACCTCCCTTATCGAGGCCGTGCCGGACAGCGATCACATGATCCACGGCGACTATCACCCGAAGAACATCATGCTCCAGGACGGTGAGGTACTCGTTATCGACATGGACACTCTCTCCGTCGGCGATCCGATTTTCGAGCTCTGCTCCGTATTCAACGCCTTCCTCGGCTTTTCCGAATACGATCACAACGTGGTGAAGGAATTCCAGGGCTTCGACCACGACGTAAGCGAACGCTTCTATTATGCCGCGCTCTCCAGATACCTCGGGACTACCTCGGAAACCAAGCTCCGCGAGGTCACGGACAAGGCACGGGTATTGGGCTATACCCATCTTATCGGCTGGAAGATACGCCACGGCGCGCTTGAAACCGAAAATGGCCGTGCCGAGGTCGCCTTCTGGAAGGAGCAGCTTCTCGGTCTTTTGACCACGGTGGATACGCTCGTATTCCAACCTAACGAGCTTGAGATAGAGGCGGACAAAGAGAATCTTCCCGAGGTGCTTTCCTTCATCGAAGAGCACGTTGAGCCTCTTGGCCTATCAGAAAAGGGAAAGATGCAGCTCGATCTCGCCGCGGAGGAGATATTCGTCAATATCGCAAACTACGCCTACGCGCCGGAGCACGGCATGGCAAAGATCCTCGTCGAAACGGACGAAACCATGAACGAAGCCGTGATAACCTTCTCGGATGAGGGCAGGCCCTTCGATCCGACAAAGAAGGCAGATCCCTCCGTCTCGCTTTCCGCGGACGAAAGGACGCCCGGCGGCCTCGGTATTTTCCTCACTAAGAAGCTGATGGACGGTTTCTCCTATGAATACCGCGACGGAAAGAATATCCTCAAGCTTACGAAAAAGGCCTGATACCGCGTATGAACGTAAAGTTTGACACCTTGAACAAAAAGCCCAAGCTCTACGACGTGCTGATCGTATTCGCCGCAGTTATTGCGGCGGTCGTTATTCTGTCCTCTATAGGCGGTGAACGGTACGCTCTCGTTTCCGCGATTATCGTCGACGCGTTTTTGCTTTATGCGATAGTCCGGCTTGCCGCTGCGTTCATCGGTCAGCTGCGCTACAACCCCTATTCCTACAACACGATCTATTACTCGGGCTTTGCACTGTTTCTGATCACGGTGCTTATCGCCAACGTACTGCTCACAGTCGGCATGATAAAAACTCCGGAGCTGTATTCGAGCGGAGCGTATCTCATTCATACGCTTCTGGGCTCCGCAAGGAACTACATGCTCCTTTCTGCGCCGTTCATACTCGTTTTCTCCATCGCGCTC